>JAQVEI010000063.1 GCA_028697695.1 Lentimicrobiaceae bacterium | reverse complement strand
TATGTTTATAACCTGTGTTTTCATGCTTTACATTAACAGTATATTGTTTGATGGATTTGTAGTGGGGCATTTTTTGGCAGCTATTGGCCTGGGTATCATTGTTACAGGAATATCTGTGGTGATTACCTCCATGAAACCGTCTGCTTAAAATTACAAGCTTCTTTAAAATAGAGTCCTCAACCTACCCGGTGTTTAAAACTTAAAAATATCTTAAAAAGTCCACTATGAGAGTAAAAACATTCCATGAACTAACTGAAGCTGAACCCATTATCAAAGCATGTGAAGTATGTCATGTGGGAATGGTTGATAAAGACAACCACCCCTATACCCTGCCAATGAACTTCGGTATTGAAACCGATACCATTTATTTACACTCCGGCCCTGAGGGGAAGAAAATAGATATTTTGAAAGCTCACCCTGAAGTTTGCCTTAGTTTTAGTACAGACTATAAGTTGTACCATCAGTCGGAAAACGTGGGCTGCAGCTATGGCATGCGCTACAGGAGTGTGCTTATTTTTGGCAAGGTTGAATTCGTGGAAGATGAAGCCGGGAAGCAGCGTATACTAAATATAATTATGAGTCATTACACAGGAAGATCTGATTTTAAATACAACGCACCTGCAATAAGAAATGTGAGGATAATGCGTATAAAAATAGAACGCCTGGAAGGCCGCACTTTCGGTTACTGAGCTGCTTTTTGATTGATTTTTTTCATCAAAACAATTACAAGCCGATAAATTAAGTATCCGATAAAAGCTCCCAGCATTGCACCGACAATAATATCGCCCGGATAATGCACTCCCAGGTAGATGCGACTGTATGACACCATCACAGCCCATACAATCATGAAGGGCAGCAGCCATTTAAGGGATTTTTGAAGCAGCATTCCGATAAAGATTGCCAGTCCGAATGTGTTGGCTGCATGCGATGAAACAAAGCCGTATTTGCCCCCGCATTGACCATAAAGTGTGCGAACCAATCCTTCCAGGGCTGGTTCATGGCAAGGTCGCAGCCTCATAAAAACATCCTTAAACAATTTGACAGAAAGCTGATCTGTGAGGGCAATCAGCAACACAGCGCCCAAAAGTACTATCCATGATTTGCCTTTAAACTCTCTAATCACCAAAAAGAAGAGCAGGGCATAGAAGGGCGCCCATATCCATTTGTCGCTGCACCAATAAAATACAGAATCAAGGAAAGCTGTATGGGCTCCATTTATAAGCAAAAAAAGTGAACGGTCTAAAGCGACTAATGTATCCATGTTGCTAAACTAACTATGCAATACGTCCCATAGTTTATCTTTTAGTTCGTGCAGACCCATGCCTGTGTGTGAGGAAATAAAGGCAACCGGTATATCGGGCAGTTTGCGTTTTTTCATCATTTTCATAGCTTTCTCATCCAGCAAATCGCATTTTGTAATGGCAAGTACCCTTTTTTTATCCATGAGTTCGGGGTTGTATTTGTTTAACTCATTCAAAAGTACTTTGTAGGCAGCAATAACACTCTTGGAGGTAGCAGGCACCATAAAAAGCAGGGCTGAATTGCGTTCGATATGTCTTAAAAATCTAAGGCCCAATCCTTTTCCTTCTGCGGCACCCTCAATAATCCCCGGTATATCGGCCATAACAAAAGAACGGTCGTTGCGGTAGGCCACTATGCCCAGATTTGGCCGGAGTGTAGTAAAGGGATAATCTGCAATTTCGGGTTTGGCTGCTGATACCACGGATAAGAGTGTAGATTTTCCGGCATTGGGAGCGCCCACAAGACCGATATCGGCGAGTATTTTTAATTCAAGGATTTTCCAGGCTTCTGTTGAAGGTTCGCCGGGTTGGGCAAAGCGCGGCGTTCTGAAGGTAGATGATTTAAAGTGGTCGTTGCCCAGACCTCCACGGCCTCCCTGCAGGATAACAATAGTTTCGCCGTCACGGGTAATTTCAGCATCCTGTTCTCCAGTTTCTGCGTCTATCACCACCGTGCCCAGAGGCACTTCAATAACTACATCCTTTCCATAGGCTCCGGACTTTTTGTTGCTGCCTCCACTTTCTCCGTCTCCTGCTTTTATATGTTTGGTATATTTCAGATGTAGCAAAGTCCATAGCTGGGCATTGCCTTTCAATATAATGTGCCCTCCCCTGCCTCCATCTCCTCCGTCGGGGCCCCCACGTGCATTGCCGCGGGTGCGCAACAGATGCGCCGAACCAGCCCCTCCTTTGCCGGAGCGAAGATATAACTTTACGTAATCAACAAAATTAGACGAAGGCATAGTGCACAATTTAAATTAACAAGGAACCGGAAAGTATCCAACGACCTTCCAATTAGCGTACCATTCTTAAGGCGATTTCCACCTTTTCGTTTAACCGTTCGAACACGCTTTCCTCGTCGCCAACGGCATCCACGGAAGCAAATTTTTGTTGTTTCTTGTAAAAATCTGCCACCGCCAATGTTTTCTCCTCATACTCTTCCAAACGGTTGATGATAAGATCAGCGCTCATATCGTACGGCCTGGCCCGGGAGGTCTTACTTCGGCTGGTAAGGCGTTTTATGGATTCCAGGGTAGGGCTGCTTAATTCAATGCAATAGGACACGGTTGAATCAAGCCGGCGCAGCAGCCCATCCAAAATATAGGCCTGTACAATGGTTCGGGGAAAACCCTTAAACACGAATCCTTTCATATTCTGATGCAATCGTATCTCCTGTTCAATGAGTTGAATCACAATTTCATCTGAGATCAATTCTCCTTTTGCCATTAAATCTTTTACCTTCACCCCGATAGCGGTTTTGTTTTTTACTTCACGCCGAAGCAACGAGCCGGTTGAGATATAGTAAAGGTTGTTTTTTTCGGCTATTAATCTTCCCTGCGTTCCCTTGCCGGAACCGGGTGCACCGGTAAGCACCAGGTTAAACCATACATTCTTGATGGTGTTATCGATAGATGCCGACAAACGGTTGAACACCTCATCCACAGTGCCCACCCCCTGTATGGGGATATATTTTTCGCGATCTTTATAAAACTCTGCAACGGGTTTGGTTTTTTCGTTGTATTCCTGCAGTCTGAATTCAATAACTTCTGCAGTATCATCGCTGCGACCGGATATTTTTCCACGTTCCAGCAAACGCGAAACCAGCTCTTTACGCGGAACTATAAGGCTAAGCATACATGCCAGTGATGTATTTAATTTTAGCAACAATCCTTCCAGGATGTATGCCTGCACCAATGTACGCGGAAATCCATCAAAGAGAATTCCATTTGTATCGTTGCTTCCGGTAATACGTTTCTCGATCAGCTCAACAATAAGCTCATCGGGTACCAGTTGCCCGCGATCAATTAAATCCTTGGCTTTTAAACCCAGTTCGGTTTTTTCAGCTATCTCATTCCTCAATAAATCGCCGGTTGAAATGTAGGCAAGCTGATATTTTTTTATTAAAAGGGCTGATTGTGTACCCTTGCCGGCACCCGGAGGTCCAAATAATGCAATGTTAAGCATAGACTGACTTTAAAGTTACAATTTTACCATAAATAAGCAAACATTATTCAACAAGCTTATATATATCGGGCAGGTTACGGGCATAGCCATCATAATCCAGGCCATAACCCAGTATGAAATGATTTTCAATCTCCATGCCTATGTAGTCAATATTATAGTTCGAACGAAAAGCTTCGGGTTTATGAAACAGGGTAGCAATCTTTACCTGAGCGACTTCCTGTTCCTGAAGTATATCAAGCATTCGCCTGACCGTAAGGCCGGTGTCAATGATATCTTCCACTATAATGACCGAACGGTCTTTTATTATTTCATTCAGTCCAATTAATTCTTTTACAATCTGATTGCTTTTGGTACCTTCGTATGAAGATAGTTTGACGAAAGAGAGATTGTTCTCTACCTTAATTTTCTTTAACAGGTCAGAAGCGAACATAAAAGCGCCGTTTAACACGATAATAAAAAGCGGCACCTTATCCTGCATATCTTCATTTATCTGATTGGCAATGCGTTGAACTGCCCTATCAATCACCTCGGCAGGAATAAATACTTCAAACTCCTTATTGCAAACTGTAACCCGTTTTTGCATTTTATTTTTTTTGAAAGCTCAAAAGTACACATTTTAATAAGAAAGCAGCAATAATGGTTTGTTTAAAAAACGGAATAATATTATTTTTGCATAAAACAACCGGCCTTATGAAACCACTTGTAAGTATAATTATGGGGAGCACTTCTGATTTTCCCGTTATGAAAGGTGCTGCTGAAATATTAAATACTTTTGAAATTCCCTTTGAAATAAATGCCTTATCGGCACATCGAACTCCCGGCGAAGTGGAAGCTTTTTCCAAATCGGCTTACGACAATGGAATACGGGTAATTATCGCGGGTGCAGGTATGGCTGCTCATCTTGCCGGTGTCATTGCCTCTATGACCACTCTTCCCGTTATCGGGGTGCCGATTAAGGCTTCCCTTGACGGGCTGGATGCACTGCTGGCTATGGTGCAAATGCCTCCGGGAATACCTGTTGCCACTGTGGCCATTGATGGTTCACGAAACGCCGGAATACTGGCCGTACAAATATTGGCTGCCGGTGATCCCGGGCTTCAGCAAAAACTAGTTTCTTTTAAAACTGAATTAAAAGAAAAAATAGTGAAAGCCAATCAGGAGTTAAGCACAGCAAAATACAAATACAGGGTTAAATAGAGCCGGATCGTTTATAATTTCCTTATCAACATCAATCCATCCCGAATGGGAATCATTACCTGCTCAACCCGGGGGTCGTTTTTAACAAATTCGTTGAAGGCTATAATACCACGGGTTTCTTTATCAGAATATTGCCCGGGGTCAAATACCCGTCCATACCACAGCACATTATCGGCAATAATGACCCCGCCTGCTCGTAGTTTCCCAAGCAAAAGTTCATAATAGCTGAGGTAGTTTTCCTTGTCGGCATCAATAAAAGCCATATCCACGGGGCCTTCGATGCCGGGAATAATATCGACTGCTTCGCCCGGATGCAGGACAATCTGCTTTTCAAGGCCGGCTTCAGCAATGTAGGTGCCAGCAATCTTACCAATTTCGGGATTATTGTCGATAGTATGTAATATTGCATCCGGCGGAAGCCCCCGCGCCATAGCTATAGCCGAATAGCCGGTATAAGTTCCAACTTCTATTATTACCCGCGGTTGAAACATAAAGCACAGCATTTTCAAAAACTGACCCTGCAGATTTCCGGAAAGCATAGATGGGGTAGTAAACGCCAGGTTCGTATCGCGAACCAAAGCGGTGAGCAGGGGTTCTTCCGGCGAGGTATGTTCTGCTGCATAACGTTCATAGGCAGCATCGGTGGTTTTGTATTGCTGTTTTTCCTCTAAAGGAGCCATGGGCAATTACCTTTTATAGATTAAGCTGCTCATTTTTTCAGGGGCAAAGGCCTGTGAAGCCACCTCCCGTATTTGAGCAGATGTAATGGTTTGAATTTTTGAAATAATTTCTTCGTGCGTAGCTACGCGGTTAAAAACCAACATATTCTTTGCCATATTTAAGACATCATTGAGATTTGAGTCGAAGGCAATAGCCAATTGTCCAATAAACTGCCGGCGGGCAGTATGAAGTTGCATCAGCCCTAAGGAGTTGTCTATGAACTTTTTTAGTTCTTTATTTACCAGGTCTATCGATTTATCCAGTGTTTCAAAATCGGTACCTAGATATATCATAAATGAACCGGTTTCCTGATACGGAGCATAAACGGATTCAATATTATAGGACAATCCGTTTCGTTCGCGCAGCAGCATGCTTAATCTGGAATTCATTGCCGGGCCGCCAAGAATGTTGGAAAGCAATGACATAACCGTGCGATTCTCGTCTTTAAAGCCACAAACATTACTGCCAAGGATACAATGAGCCTGAAATACCCGCTTTTTTAAAACAATTTCAAAGGAGCTGGCCTGCTTAAAATTTTGGCGCTCCAATTCGCCTTTGCCGGGCATGATGCTCCCAAAAATGCGTTCAGCATGCTTAATGAGTTGAGGCAACGAAATATTGCCTACCGAACTTATCACCATTTGATTGGTATGATAATGTTGCCTGATAAATTCAATTACTTTGTCGCGGGTAATCTTCTTTACAGAAGATGCTGTTCCCAAAACCGGCTTTTCCAGCGGATGTCCGGCATACAAGCTGGCTTCAAAATCTTCAAAGATAAGTTCAGAGGGACTGTCTTTGTATGAGTTTATCTCATCCAATACTACCTTCTTTTCTTTTTCCAACTCCTTTTCGGGAAAGGTTGAACGAAAAACGATGTCGCAGAATAGTTCGAGGGCGCGTGCATAATATTCACTCTGAAATGAAGCATGGATACAGGTTTCTTCTCTTGTGGTAAACGCGTTCAGATCGGCACCGATATTTTCGAGTCTGCCAAGCACCTGATGTACTTTGCGGGTTGCGGTACCTTTAAAGATCACGTGCTCGATAAAATGGGCTATCCCCTCCTCACCGGGAAGTTCATCCCGGGTGCCGGCGTTGATCATCAGCGCCAGATGAGCCACCTTACTGCCGTGGGGCCTATGAACCAAACGAATGCCATTGGATAAGGTATGATACAGATATTGCATGCTTAGTATAAAACCAGCAAAATTAACTAAATCGTTTTAAGTCGCTTTATTTTGTCTCCAGTGGAAAAGACTTTTTAAAGGAAAGCCAAAACAAAGGTTGATGCCCCCTATAAGTACCCTCTTCGGTATAACTTTCCACCAACGGGCATATGGCCAGCACTTCTTTGGTAATCTTACCGTTACTTTCATTCAAAAACCATTGCTCAAGAAACCGGACACGGGTTATATCGGAAAGCTGTAACTCTCGTCTTATCACAGTATCGTACTCTTCATAAGGTTCTTTTGCCCGTTGAAGGGTGAGCAATTCGGTTCGTGCTCCCCGCTCCTTAATCTGTTGTTCATCCAATAGTTTATTTGTCATCACATCATAAACTTTCACTTTACCCGATCTTGCCGAGTTGATGATAGCCTGCACCAACTTCTCACGCTTGGGACCTTCAAGGTTTTGTACCCACCATTCAAGATCAGTTTCCGGAGATTTTATGGTGACATCATACTGAATGCGTTCGGTTAGCTTGTCGCCTTTGCCACTGCCGCATGAGGTGAACAACCATCCCATTATCACAATTACAGGAATCAAACTACTTTTTTTCATATACATCTAATATTATGTTTATAATTTCTGAAAAATACGAAAGATTGATGCAGGGAATTTAATCTTTTTCAACTGCCTCATGTTGCCATAATGCAAAATTACCCATTTCTAGGGAAATGAAGCATTATTTTTTAGCGCCAGCCCGAAGTTATCAATTTTGACATAAGCCTGCAAATGAATACATGTTAACGTATTAAAATAAGCTGCTGCCATTTTGCATTATGGTTTAATGGGCTACCTTTGCAGGGCATTTACCCCATTTTTATTTGAATCAGGAGAATGAAAAACGCTGCATCCATCCATGAAAAACAGGTTACCTCCGCACCAACTGGAGTAATCCGGATTGCAGGGCGATATGCAATTTCCCGGCGTAATTTTGTACTGTGCCTGCTTTTATTTTTCACCTTTATTCTTTATTCGGGTGCTTTGCGCAATCAGTTTCTTATTGGATGGGATGATGGAGAATATCTCTCCAGCCCTTTGGTAAATTGCAAAGGCAGTATTGATATGCAGGGTATATTCAGCAGCTTTCAGTTGGGGATGTATCAACCCATGGCCGTGCTAAGTTTTGCGATTAATTACAAAATTGCAGGAAATACTGCCTGGCCTTACATATTGATAAACATATTGCTTCATCTGGCCAACATCTGGCTGGTATTTTTACTTAGCGAACGATGGATGAATGGATGGATACCGGCTGCCATTGTGGCCACCCTGTTTGCATTGCATCCCATGCATGTAGAAGCTGTAGCCTGGATTTCGACCCGGAGTTCCGGCCTGTTTTCCCTGTTTTATTTATTGGGTTTAAAGGCCTGGGACAACTATTTAAGAAAAAAACAAACGGGCTATTATTTATATGCTTTGCTTTTTGGATTGCTGGCCCTGTTTTCAAAATCAATGGCCGCCACTTTTCCTCTGGTATTGCTGTTGATGGATTTTTTCTATAAACGGCCTTTTAGCAAAAAACTGATACTCGAAAAAATACCATTCTTCGCATTTTCAATATTGTTTGGCATCATAGCCATAAAGGCAGCAGCTTCTTTTGGCCACATTTCTGAACTTCAAACAGATTATACGATTGTTCAGCGTTTTTTCCTCATGTTGTATGCCCTTGGTTTTTATCTGATAAAGTTTATTGTTCCACTGAATCTGTCGGCAATATACGCCTTTCCCGAGCTTGTTGGTGGTCACCTACCGGCTTATGTATATTTTACGGCAATAATCCCTGTATTTATTACCGCGGCAATATGGATCTCAGGTAAGCACCGTCATGAATTTGCTTTTGCCGGTCTCTTTTTCCTGTTTACCATTTCCATGGTATTACCACTTTACTGGTCACGCATTTTTATAGCTGCCGATCGTTATACTTATATACCGTACATAGGTTTGGGTATAATAGTTGCCCGAATGCTAATCCGGATGTGGGATGCACGAATTAAGCCGGACAAAACAACGCTGCGGTATCTGGTTGCGGCCTCAGTAATGGTTTTTATCACCCTCAGTGCTGCCACAGCCAGCAGAATCAGTATATGGAGAAACACCAATGTTTTGCTGACCGATGTGATAGAAAAAAAGCGGTCGGATGTTGACATGGCACACGCCTATTTTTATCTGGCAAACCACTATGAAGCCCGGGATAATGCGGAGGAGGCACTTAAGTATTATGATTTGGCCTTAAGCCGTCATAGTCGCTATCCGCTGGCTTTAAATAACCGCGGAATAATTAAAGGGAAAACCGGAAACCCGGTTGGGGCCATTAACGACTTTGAGAAAGCCATAAAAATCAGGCCGGGATATGCAGAAGCCTGGTACAACCGTGGACTGGCCGCTTATCAATTGGGTAAGTCCGATGAAGCCTGTAACGACTGGCAAAAAGCTTTAGGCCTTGGTTTTAAGCCGGCACGGGATGCCTTGCAGCGTTACTGCCGGCATTCCGGGCAAAAACCAGATGATATAGGAAACCCCTAAGGAAACTTATTTTTGAAATTTTAACGCTTTATTATTAACATAAAAAAAACAATGTTATGGAATCCCAAAAGATTCATGATTTCATTTCTGACATCGAGCTTTTTAAAGGCCTTGATGAGAGTGAACTGCAAAAGGTAACCGCAGCCCTTGAG
>JAQVEI010000062.1 GCA_028697695.1 Lentimicrobiaceae bacterium | reverse complement strand
CGCGGCCTTTGCCATTGCTGCCTCCTGTTTAACCTGCATCTCGAGTGCTTTTTTGTTTTCCTGCTCAAGGCGTTCCTGCTCCTGTTGTTCAACCAAAGCCTGCATCTTCGCCTGTAATACTTCAAAGGCCGATTCACGGTCGAGAACATTGTCATATACCCCATAGAGCAGAGACTGCCGAATAAGCTGTGAGCGTTGTTCAGGTGAAACGGGTCCAATTTGCGAGCATGGGGGCAGAATTAAAGCACGTTCAACCATGTTTGGAATGCCTTTTTCATTCAGAAAAGAGACCAGAGCCTCCCCTACCCCCAACTGAGTAATGGCCATTTCGACATCCACGTTTGGGTTAACCCTGAAGGTGGTAGCGGCGGCTTTCACTGCTTTTTGGTCGCGGGGCGTAAAAGCGCGCAACGCATGCTGAATGCGGTTGCCAAGTTGTCCAAGGACACTGTCAGGAATGTCGAGCGGATTTTGAGTAATAAAATATACGCCTACGCCCTTTGAGCGAATAAGCCGAACCACCTGCTCTATTTTATCCAGCAAAACTTTTGGGGCCTCGTTGAACAGCAGATGAGCCTCATCAAAGAAGAAAACAAGCTTAGGCTTTTCGGGATCTCCGGTCTCGGGCATGCGCTCATATAGCTCAGACAAGAGCCACAGCAAAATGGTAGAATAAACTTTTGGAGACTGCATTAACTTGTCGGCAGCCAGAATGTTTACCATTCCCATACCGTGGCTGTCTGTTTGCAGCAAATCCTGAATATCAAAAGCAGGTTCTCCAAAAAAATCAACAGCACCCTGTTGTTCAAGGATCAGCAGATTGCGGCGGATGGCACCGATACTGGCCGCAGATATATTGCCATGCGATACGGTAAATTCGTTGCGGTGATTGCCAATATACTCCAGTAGCGAGGTAAGATCTTTATAATCGAGCAACAACAAGCCGTGGTCATCGGCAACCTTAAAGGCTATGTTCAGTACACCTTCCTGAGTATCGTTAAGGTTCAATAATCTGGACAATAACAAAGGGCCCATTTCACTGATGGTGGTACGCAAGGGATGGCCATTTTGGCCAAAGACATCCCAAAAGCAAACCGGAAAGCCGCGGTTGATGTATCCCTGCAATTGAAGAATATTCACTCGTTCCTGTATTTTCTTACCCGGAACCCCGCTTACGGCAATGCCGGATAAATCGCCCTTGATGTCAGTCATAAAAACAGGAATTCCCTGCAAACTGAATGATTCAGCCAGCACCTGCAGACTAACAGTTTTGCCCGTGCCGGTGGCACCGGCAATTAGTCCATGTCGATTGGCCATGCGTGGCAGAATATTTAAATCGGTTGAAGAACGGGCAATGAGAGTTTCAGCCCCTGGAAACGCCATAGTACGGATTTTATTGATTTTACTTCCCAAATTTACACTATTCTATGGATTTAATGACTTTCTGTTGTTCAATTTCTTTAATTTTACGGCTCAGATAAATAAAATTATGACTCCATCCAGGCAGCAGGCATTAAAAAACCATTTGTATAACATCATTTTTAAAGCAGATACTCCCAAAGGTAAGCTGTTTGATGTGGTGTTAATCTGGACCATTCTGGCCAGTGTGGCTCTGGTAATTCTGGAAAGTGTGACTGAATACCGGCACGATTACCAGCTTTGGTTTCTGATTGGTGAATGGTTTTTCACCATTGTTTTTCTGGCTGAATACTTACTGAGAATATATATAGTACGCCGCAAAAAAGCCTATATATTCAGTTTTTTCGGTATCATCGACTTGCTTTCCGTACTGCCTACTTTCATAGCCGTTTTGTTGCCGGGTGCTCAATTTTTGATGGCCATCAGGATTCTCAGGTTGATGCGAATATTCAGGATATTTAAACTTTCCAATTATCTGGCCGAGGCAGAGCTGCTTCGCCGGGCTTTGTTGGCAAGCAGTCGCAAAATTCTGGTGTTCTTTTCAGCCATTGCCCTGCTGGTGGTCGTAATTGGTTCTGCAATTTATGTAATAGAGGGTCCGCAACATGGATTTAAGGATATACCCACCAGCATATATTGGGCAGTGGTTACACTTACCACGGTTGGCTATGGCGATATTTCACCCCAGACCTCAGTAGGACAGTTCTTTGCCAGTATAGTTATGGTACTGGGCTATTCCATAATAGCAGTGCCAACAGGCATTATGACCGTTGCACTGTCGCAGGCAGTGCGCAAATCAAATCCTTCAGATATTCAATGTACTTCATGCCAGAGGTACAATCACGATGCAGATGCATCCTTTTGCAAATATTGCGGGCAAGATCTTAATATAAACGGCTGATATATAAGCAAATAAAACGCCTTGTAATGCAGTTTCTTCTGATTAAAATGTGGAAAAATATTATTGCTTACGTTTCAAAACATCCTTCTATACTTATTGCCGGAGCTATACTCATTCTTATTCCGGCACTCTTTATCAATCTGGGATTGCTTCCGCTTATTTCTGATGAGCCAACCCGTGCTGTGGTCGCTCTCGAAATGACCTTATCGGGAAACTTTATTCATCCGACAATTATGGGTGAATATTATTACAACAAACCTCCGCTTTACAATTGGATACTCATTGCATTTTATTGGCTCACGGGTAACATGAATGAATTTACCCTTCGTTTGCCTACGGTACTGTCGCTGCTGGCCTATGCATGGGTTGTTTTCAACTTCAGCAAACCGCAACTGGGTAAGTATTTTGCCGCATTAGCGGCGCTTTTCACCATAACATCCGCACGAATCTTATTCTGGGATTCGAGCCATGCACTTATTGATATTACCTATGCACTGCTTACCTTCAGCAGCTTTGTACTGCTTTATCGCTTTACTTACAGGAAACAATTCACTGCTCTTTTTACAACCACTTACACCCTTACCGCTTTGGGCTTCCTGATGAAAGGTATTCCCTCACTGGCCTTTCAGGCAATTTCGCTCCTGGTATGGCTGATTGTCACAAAAAATTTTAAAAAGCTGTTTTCCTTTAGTCATGCGCTGGGCATATTTATATTTCTGGCAATAACGGGTTCGTATTACTTCGCTTTTTTGCAATCCAATTCAATTTATGATGCTTTACATACTCTAATCAGTGAATCAAACCGTTTGGAGGGCAGCCAAAGCGGTATAACAGGATGGCTGCTGCATCTGATCAGCTTCCCTTTCGAAATGATGTATGAGTTTGCACCCTGGTCTTTGCTTATACTGTTGCTTTTTAAAAAATCCATACGAAATTATGTTTTCAACCATCCATTTTATCGGTTTTGCGCGGTAATTTTCCTGTCAAACATCATAATTTACTGGATTTCAGCAGATATGCGTGCCCGTTATCTTTTTATGTTGTTTCCCCTGGTATTCATTTTGGGGGCCGCTGCCTACCGGCAACTGGAAAAAGAATCTTCAATATGGCTAAAAGCAACGCGCTTAATAACCGGACTATTCATTACCTTAGGCCTGTTGAGCTTATGGCTTTATCCATTTTGGGACGAAACTTGCAACATGACTGGAGTGATTACCATTGCAGTGCTGAGTTCTGCATTGATAATTTTGTCGTTTACCATGGTTATACAAACCAAAAAGCATCATCTGTTGTCATTGATCATTGTTCTACTCCTAATCCGGATATCGTTCAACCTGTTTAATCTGCCGGCCAGGCTTGCCTCTACACCGGACAGGCAATACCGGGATGATGAAGTTATGGCAGGTCAACTCACCCGGGATCTGCCGGTGTATGTTTGGGAAACAACGCCTTTTAACCATGATGCAGCATTTTATGTAGGTCGCGAAAGTGGCAAAATTGTGCGCCGCACCTGGTATCCGGATGCAGATCCTGCATTTTACATCATGGATGAAAAAAATCTGAGTAATTTTGGCGAAAAATACAACACCTATGAAGTGTTGCATACCTTTAAAATAAAATTAAATGAAACCCGGCTTTTTTTAATCAGGTATGAACCAGAATAAACTGGTCTGTATTCAAAAAAAAGTCTATGTATTAACTATATCTCATGAATCAAACCACCGGAACAATGCCCCCCGGGCTATCCATCATTATTTGCGTTTATAATGAGGAGCCCAACATACGCCCGCTGCACAAGTGGATAAACGAATCCATTCACAACATTGATTACGAGGTTATCTATGTGGATGATGGTTCAACGGATCGCACCCGCCAGGAAATTATCGCGCTGAATGATCCACGGGTGAAGCTGGTGGAATTCCGCAAAAATTACGGGCAAAGCAGTGCACTTTTTGCAGGTATCGAGATTGCCAGGGGCGAATACCTGGTAACAATGGATGGAGATTTGCAAAATGACCCTTCTGACATCCCTATGATGCTGGATATTGCTATAAAAGGAGATTGGGATTTAGTGGCCGGAGTGCGTAAAAACAGGCAGGACGGTATGTTTTTCCGTAAAATACCAAGCAAAATCGCCAACGCCATCATCCGAAAATCCACCAATGTACATATTAAGGATTACGGCTGTACCCTTAAAGTGTTTAAAGGCGATTTGGCCAAAAATCTGGGGCTTTACGGTGAGCTACACCGCTTTATTCCCGTGCTGGCCAGCCTCGAGGGTGCCAGAATAACCCAGGTTGATGTAAAACACCATGCCCGGGAATTCGGAAAGTCAAAATATGGAATAAACCGGACCCTAAAAGTGATGAGCGACCTGTTGCTGATGGTTTTCTTCAAAAAATACATGCAGAAACCCATGCACTTGTTTGGTGGCATTGGCTTACTTTGTCTGATGATTGGCTCAATCATTAATGTTTACTTTTTAGCCTTAAAACTTGCTGGCAATGAAATATGGGGTAAACCCATGCTTTTGCTGGGGATATTGTTGCTCCTTGCTGGCATTCAATTGATAACCATAGGTATTATGGCTGAATTGCTGATGCGTACGTATTATGAATCCCAGCAAAAACGGCCCTACCAAATCCGCAAAGTGCATACATTTTAACACTCAATCATGCCGCGCCTGCTCAAAGTATTCCTGAAAATTGCATTGTCGGTGGCGGCCTTGTGGTATGTGTTTACCCGTATTGACCCGCGAGAGGTGGGGCAAATGTTTACTCAGGCAAACTACGCGTGGTTGCTGGCAGCCACCCTTGCTTTCGTGGTTTCCAAATATTTCTCAGCTTTAAGACTGAACATATTTCTGGAAAATATTGGAGCACGGCTTAGCCGCATCAGCAATCTTAAGCTCTATCTGCTTGGAATGTATTACAACCTTTTTTTGCCCGGAGGCATAGGCGGTGACGGATATAAAATCTATCTGTTGAATAAGCGTTTTGCCATAAAAGCCAAACCGTTGTTTTGGGCAATATTCCTGGATCGGGTAAACGGTGTACTGGTACTTGGTTTGCTTGCATTGGGGATGATTCCTTTTTTAAACCTTCCCTATCCATATATGTTTTGGGCAGTGGCTGGTATTCCTGTTGCCATTGTTGCCTATTGGCTGGTTCTCAGGTACTTTTTCCCCGACTTTAAACAAAGTGTGCTTTCAACAAACGCGTATTCGCTGGCAGTCCAGCTTTTTCAACTGCTGTCTGCGGCATTTATCCTGTTTGCAAACCATCATCAGGAGCAGCTCCTTGCATACCTGTTTTTATTTTTGGTATCATCCATAGTGGCCACCCTGCCCATTACTATAGGTGGCATTGGTTCCAGAGAAATTGCTTTTTTGTTTGGATCCAGGTTACTTCAACTGGATTTGCAACAAAGCATAGCCCTTAGCCTTATGTTTTATGTAATTACTGCCCTGGTTTCTCTTGCCGGTATCTATTTTAGCCTGAATGAAAAAGCAATGAAACTACAGCTCGAACCTGTAATACCATCAAGTGAAATTCATTGATCAACCATAGGTCTCTTTTGAGGCATTTGCTGTATCTTCGCCACGAATTAAAACAAAGATCCATTTTTCAAGGGCAAATTACTACCTGTTATTGATGCTTTGATTATGAAAAACGTTCTCATCACCGGTGCCGCAGGCTTCATTGGCTCCAACCTATCCGAAAAGATGTTACAAAATGGCTACCGGGTTATTGGAATCGATAATTTTGATGATTTCTATGATCCGGATATCAAACGCAGAGCCATTGGCCGGCTGCAGCATTCGGATTTTACACTTTACGAAGGCGATATTCGTGATAAGGACTTTCTCGATGATGTTTTTACAGCCAACCGCCCCGATTTGGTGGTTCACCTTGCAGCGCGAGCCGGGGTTCGTCCTTCCATAGAGCAACCCATGCTTTATTACGATGTGAATGTAACGGGTACACTCTTACTGCTTGAGGCCATGAAAAAAGCAGGAGTTAAAGATATGCTTTTTGCCTCCTCTTCATCGGTGTACGGGAACAACAAAAAAGTACCTTTCAGTGAAACCGACAATGTGGATAACCCAATATCGCCCTATGCAGCAACAAAAAAAGCAGGTGAATTGCTGTGTTATACCTACCACCATCTTTACGATTTTAACATCTTCTGTCTGAGGTTTTTCACCGTGTACGGCCCCGGTCAGCGGCCCGAAATGGCCATCCAGAAATTTGGAAGAAAAATTATGGCCAATGAGCCCATCAGCATTTTTGGCGATGGCACTACACGCCGGGATTATACTTATATCGATGACATCACCGATGGCATTAAGGCATGTGTAGGTAAACTCAAAGGTTTTGAGGTGCTTAATCTGGGCAACAGCCAAACCATTTCACTGATAGACCTGGTTAAAAGCATAGAACACACCCTGGATAAAAAGGCCATCATTAAATGGGAACCCATGCAACCGGGTGATGTGGAAATAACTTATGCTGATATCTCCAAAGCCAGAAACTTAATCGGATTCAATCCTGAGTTCCCGGTAAAAGACGGACTAAAACAGATGTTTGAGAAACAGAAAGCCCGTTAAAGATTCTCCAGCTCCTCACTGGAAATTTCGTCAGGTAGAAGCGGGTCTTTGGCTTTGGGAACTGCTTCTTTAGGTTTAAACATCATTCCAAACATCATCACCAGCGAAGTGATGACAATTACTTTCACCATTAATGATTCATTCATCAGGTCAATCCGCTGGGATGCATCCACGGAGAGGAACAACAATATGGTAATCAAACCCCGTGGAGCTACAAACAACAGCGGATTTACAGCAAGGCCGGAGATTTTTAGCTGAATGAAACGCAGGAAATATATAATGGCAATAATCACCAGGGAGATAATCAAGGTATGGGTATCCAGAATTTGCTCCATTTGGAGGGAGTAGCCGAAAATCATAAAGAAAATAGACTTCACCAGAAAAGCGCCTTCAGTGGTTATCTCCTTAAATCGGACCACCTCTTTTTGAAGTTCTCCCGGATTAAAAATCCTACTCCAGTTATATCGTTTTAGTTTATCTATATTACCCACGAAAAGACCAAAAAGGAGAATAAAAACAAGTGCAGGAAGATGCCATATTTCAGACAAAGCGTATATGAGTATGATCAGCAGTATAATGGGTGCATACTTTATGTGATGCTCAATACGATGAAGCAGTAATGCCAAAATAATGGTCGCTACCACCGTAATTATTATTATGATGATTACCTGCAGACCAAAATGACTGAATGACTCCGTTCCGTAACTCCTGTTGAAGCTTACAAAATTAAAAATCACCACCCCAAGTATATCGGAGAAGCTGCTTTCATAAACAACATATTCTTTATTGGCTGGCGAGAGATTTCTTACACTTGGGATGGCTATTGAGCTGCTGATAACACTTATGGGTATTGAATTTACCAGACTCACACGCATAGAATAGCCACCTATAAAATAAAAAAAGAAGGCCAGCCCAATAGTGATAAGAGCCATGGGAAGCAGTGCCCCCAGAAAGGATTTAATTATCAAACGCAGTTTACTGCGATTTAACTCCAGTTCCAGAGCAGCCTCAAGCACAATAAGTATTAAACCTATCATACCTAAAACCGGTAAAGCAGGGTTAAAATCGGGAAGCTGAATTTTTAAAAATTCAGTAATTTGCCGAAGTACCACACCAGTAATGAGCAAAAGAATTACAGAAGGAATTCCGGATTTTGCCGAAGTAAGATCGAAAAAGTAAGCCAGTAATAGTAGTACACAAAAAGTAATGATAACTGCAAGCGTCATACAATGTTTACCGATTGGTGAAAATTCGTTTTAATGTGTTATTCCTTCCCGCTTATCCGGAAGGTACACAGTATTATAACAATAAAACGCCCATGGCGGTTTAGAATACACGATTTTTAATGTTTTTCCGGCTCTTGTGTATTGAAATTTCCTTCAGATTTCACGGTCACGTTAAAGCCGGGTTTCTCATAATCCGCAGGCAGGTATGATTCCGGGATGGTGGTCTGACTGCCATCGCGTGAAGCCCGGTAATGGGGCGACATGATCTCTATACCGTTTTCATTGCATACATCCTGAATATGCTGATGCAGTTCAGAATAGGTTAGGCCGGTGTTAGCTGCATCGTGGGTATATGCATTGATTTGGTAGGAGACATAAAAATCTTCCAAACTGGTTTGCAAAACGAATGGTTTTGGATTTTTCATAATGGCTTTGGTTCGTTGTGCTGCTTCTATCAAACATTGATGCATCTTAACCCAGGGTACATCATAGCCAATGGTAACCGTGGTGTGTAAAATAAGCCCTTGCTTCTGGGCATTGGCCGTGTAATTAACTGTATTTCCCGACAAAACCGCGGCATTGGGAATCGTAATTTCTTCGTTTTTTACCGTTTTCAACCGGGTCACAAGTAAAGTTTTTTCAACTACATCGCCTGTAACATCGCCCAGCGTAATCCGGTCGCCTATGGTGAAAGGCCGCATATAAGTAATTACCAGCCCGGCTACCATGTTTGAGATGGCTGAAGAAGATCCAAGTGAAACCAGCAACCCCAGAAACACTGATACGCCTTGAAAAATTTTGGAATTAGAACCCGGCAGGTATGGAAATATAAGCACAAATGTAAAGGCATAAAGCAGCACCCTCACTATATTCATGGTTGGCTTGGCCCAGTCAGCATGAAAACCGCTTATGTTTAATTTTCCTGCTTCGATTTCAGAAAATAAGTAGCGGATAAACTTGATAAAGTACCGCATGATAAACAAAATCACAAATATGCTGAACAAATTGGGCAGGAAATTCCAGACCGCAAGCAACACTCCCCTGAATGGTTTCCAGATAAGGGCGAATAAATCATCGGCCCAGCCGCGCGTAAATGGGAATATGCTGAAAATAACCGGCAACACCAGATAAAGAGCCAACAGCACAAAAAACCACCGGGTAACTTATAGCAGGAA
>JAQVEI010000061.1 GCA_028697695.1 Lentimicrobiaceae bacterium | reverse complement strand
TATCTTCGATGAGCCCTTCGGGGTTCCATCTCGCGATGGACACCCTTGCCCTCAGCTAATGGTTGGCGATTACAAACCCCCATAGTGGACTTTCACCACCAAGTTAATTACCATGCACGGCACACCATAATAAAGCCCCGGGATTCCCGAGGCTTTTGTTTAAAATGTTATTTTGATTTCATTTGTGTAAAAATCACCACTATACAGTTGATAACCACCTACCTTCTCAGGTAATTTAACTTCTTTAAACTCCCACCTTTCTTCTTCGCTATTCCATGTTGACGAAGTAAATAAAAAATCATTTATTTCATTAATCGAAAGAGCAAATGAATAACACCCTCCAACAACCTTAAAACCTGACAGGTTGTAATATTCAACATGTGTAGAATATGGTAGCAAAAAAACAAAATCCTCTTTTAACTCACCAAAAATTTGAGACTCTTTTATATCTGTTATTAGGTCATATTTTATCGTACTACTTTCATTAAAATGAAAAACAGTCTCATAAATATCTGACAATATTTGATTAACTTCTCCAACTTCATGTTCTGAATAAAAATCAATTGAATCAGACAAAACTTCCCATTGAATGTTATTCGGAGGCATACCTCCTATAAAAACATTCCTATTTATTGAAGGAACATGTATTTTATCAAAGTCGCATAATTTAAAATCAGCCACTAAAGTCCCTGCTGCTAGTTGGGGCAAAAGAAAGGCATTTTTATATACCTTTGGCAAAAAAATAGAATCACTGGTTAAATTATTATACCTAATCTTAAGAAAAGGGATATTGTTGAAATTTAACTTACTGTAAATGTCAGACTCTTCATATTTCCATTCGACAGAAAGCTCTATCGAAAGTTTCTGCCCATATGATTCACAGGAAAAACACATAGCCACTAAAAATATTATTTGTTTTATCATGCCTAAAAAGGATATATATAGCTAGTTGTACCAGTCCATCCAAAATTTGTATACCCAAGCATATTAAAATAACTTGGCCACTGCTTTGCCATTGCTCGAACTAAATCCGGAGGAAATGAATTTAATTGAGTTCCGCCAAGTGAGTTCTGATAACTATAGGCATGAAATTCCATTAAATCATGGTTAAATCTGACAGTCTGTCCATTATAAACAAAACTTTGCCTTAATATACTTGTAGGTTGTCCAGCCAAAGCTGCGTATTGTGACACATGAACAAGTTCATGTCCCATTGTGAAATATAATTGTTTGGCACTTGAAAAAGCTAAATTCTTATTAAAATAGACGTTAGAACGTCCAGTTAAAACCCCACCTCTTTGTAAATATCTTGTAGCTCCAGGAGCTCCTGCCTGGTCCATCTTTAATTGTAGTTCCGCAGGAACATTTTCTGTTGTAAACTTACCCACTTTATCCATAGGTGCATCTTTATACCATGATTGTTGTGCATCTGAAAGAAATTTATCTGTTGCCGGCACTGCATCTCCACCTTCTACACCAAGAGTTTCACACCCTTGTTGAAATAAGGTCATTTGCCTGTTATACTGAACACCACCAGCAATTCCTCCAATAATAGCACCTCCAAGAGCACCAATACCACCACCAATTAATCCTTGTTCGAGACCTTGTCCAAATGAAGCTCCTCCTGCCCAAGCATTTCCAGCTCCTCCAACGAAACCACCTGCAAAACCACCTGCAGCACCTACCGCAGCCCCATTTAATACAGCACCGCCAAACGTAGTAGCTGTTGATATTGCCCCTCCAACTAATGCTCCCGCTACATATCCTGCTGCGCCACTTAAAGCACCAATACCCATAGCCAAAGCAAAATCACCAAAACTATTGATATTTCCAGAAGCACCTTGTATCATGGTGTTTATCATAGCACCCAAGATAATTGCTTCAACAATAAACTCCCCACTCGGATCCGTATAAACCAACGGGTTGTTCAAACAATACACATACCCATTATAATTCTGCGGCATACCCGGCGCCTGGATGTATGGGTCAGGAGAGAGAAAACGCGCCACCACGGGATCGTAAACGCGGCCGTTCATATTGATCAAGCCGAAAACATCCAGGTGTTCGTGGCCGGTAAAGCCACGGTCAATGATAAAATCCGGGAATGTTGTGCTGTAATTCTCCCAGGTGGCAGGATCTCGCCTGTTGCCCCAGGCATCAAAACTCATTTCAAATTTCTGGCCATCGCTTTCGCGTAACAACGTGGTGATACTTCCTAAATGGTCGGTAAACACCCAATACCATTCACGGCCTTCAGGGTTGGAGGTAATTTCAATGGCCGTAAGGCCTTCCGGAGAGGTAATGTAGTTGATGATTTTGGAGGTTTGATCAGCAAATATAATCTTTTCTGCTATACCGGCAATAAACTGTTTTTCAAGGATAAAATTTTTATTGGATCGGTTTACCTCATACAGTTTTTGGCTGATGCGTTGTTGGTCTATACCATAAGTAACCTCAAGAAAGTGGTCTTGTGAGGTGATGGTTTCTACTTTGTTAAAATGTGTGTAAGTGATCTCCTGCCGGGTTTGGTAATCAGGTGCTAGATTGCTGTTGGGGGTGAGGCTTGCCATTTGGTAGGGTTTGCCGGGTAAGGTGTAAACAAATGCCCCTGCATCGGGGTTTGATTCAATATTGCCAAGAGCGTCATATATAAAAATCCGGGGAGAAGCTCCGTTCAAAGTTACGGAGGTAAGCTGGTTGCGATCATCATAACCAAATTCCTCGTGCAGGCTTTGGTGGTTTGTTTTGTGGAAATGATCGTAACGGTCGGTCATATTACCTAAATTGTCATAAACATACTCAAAAGATTGTACATTCGTGCACATAGAAGTATGCAATAGCCCCGTTTCGGGATAATAGGTTTTATCCAGTAAAAAATTATTCCCCCTTTTGCTTTGGGTCAACTGTCCTTTATCATTGTAGGTTACGCCTTCCCAAACAACAACTGCATCGCGTTCTCTGATGATTTTTTTCAACACACCATCATCGGTATATCTGTAACTCAAGGTTAATCCATCGGGATAGGACATTGAGCTAACCCTGCCCAATTCATCATGCGCATAACTAACATCATGACCCATGCCATCGGCATCCAACTGCTCGGTTACTCTCACCAGTCTGTTAAACTTGCCGTAGGTGTATAGTTTCAAATGCCCCGCCAGGTTGCTTTCACTTTTCAGTAACCCAAGCTTGCCGGCAGTTTCCTCATACAGCCAGTTGGTGAGGTCGGCTGCATGGGCAAGGTTTTTCCTGCTTAGGGTGCGGCCAAGCACATCGTAGGTGTATGCATATTTATTTTGCCGGGCATCTTCTGAATATACCAGTTCATTAAAAGGATTATAACGACTGATATTGGTGCCCCATGAAGGATCAGTGGTTTTGGTATTATTACCATTAATGTCATATTCAAGGGTAACCAGTGTTGAAGCGTTCCCGTTTATTTTTGTGGTGTTTAATTTACCATTGCTATAGTAGGTATAACCCACGTATTTATTATCTTCATCGGTGCTGCTTACAATCCTTCCGGCAGCATCAGTCACTTTTTTAGTGGTTTTCCCGTGGTCATTGGTTATGGTTACGCTTCTTTGTCCATAAGCATAGAGCTCGGCTATATCGCCAGGATGTTTTACTACTTTAGGCCGGTTTAATTCGTCATAAGTGGTAGTTGTTTTTAGGTATTGTGTTTCACCCGGCAGGTGCGGGTCACTAACCATGACCAAACGACCGAAATGATCATATTCTTTTTCAATATATATTTTCTGCCCTGAAGGCGTGTAAGATACAGACCTTATTTCACGACCCAACCGGTCATAGAATATGAGTTGGGGCTTTTGCCCTGATGCACAGGACCACTTGTACCACAATGCCCCGGGCTTTGAATCCTGGTGCCCATTGGCCCATCTTAATACCGAAGAAGTAATGATGCCATCATAACTAACCTCCTTCACCGGCCTGTTGAATGAATCGTACCCGAAATCAGTATTAAAATTGTTCGCGTCAATGGACTTGACCATTGTTCCTTTCACCGGATCGATTATGCTTTCGGCAGCATGGTTCAGGGGATTAAACTGCTTGGTCATAAAACGGTATCCGTAATCGGGATTATATTCATAACGCTCAACTCTTGCCTCTGGTACCGGTGTATAATTGGGGGCTGTGATTGTCTTTTTAATAATTAACCCCAGCGCCTGATTGTAGTCAAATTCTGTCCTGATTTCTGAATTGTGTTCCGGATGCACCCTGGATGTCATTAATAATGGAAACCGTGGGTCTCCAATAGGGTAATAATCAAAGTACTCACATTCCGTGATATCGGCAGCACCATTCATAAAATAACGGATCCTAACGCTATCGGGATTAGCAACAACCCACTGGTTTATCAAACTTGTTGTATAAGGATAGAATGTGGAGGCTTCTTTTCCAAACCGGAAAGCGCTGCTTGAGGAATAATTGTCAAGCTCGTTTTCGCTACCCAATTCCAATACTTTATAAGGGTTCCCATAGGTTAAAGCATTCTCATTGCCCAGGTAAAAACGCTCTGTGCGCACTGTTTTTTCGTACTCCCCCTTTTCATTCCAATTTTTTGAATGAACTTTGGTTTGATAAGGTGCATAATGCTTCGCCAGGCTTTGCAAAGGTTTATTATGCACGTAATAGGTATATTTGGTTTCGTTTAACTTCTTGTCCTGCCCATTAATCTTGACATAGCTTCTGGTTATGTCCGGATGTGGGAAAATGTAGTTTTCATTCTCTTCAATTTTATTGGTGGTTTCACTCCACGAACCTGCATCAACATCTTCCACCATGGTTTTCATGAAACCCAGGTAGCCTTTACCCTTTAAATGAATTTTTGCCCCTTCATAATGGTATTTTATCTCGCGAATGTTGTCCGGTTGATTGCCTAAGCCATCAAAAGCAGAAACTTTTGTAACCACTGACATTGCACCCTGAAAGTCCATGAAAGGGTAAGAGGAATCTGTATATTTTACATATTCCGGTTCAGTTTGATCATCACCGGTGCAATAGGGCAGGTGTTTATAAGTAAAAGTAGTCTCGTTGTCAAATTCATCCCTGATAACTTCAATAAGATTTGATTTGTCTTTGGATTTAACTTCATAAGCCACCAGATAAACCAAACTCGGGTTGTAGTCGTTGTTAGCCTGGTAAATGACATCATTTATACCATCGCCATTCATGTCGGTTGTTCTTTCAATTGGGTTTATCCTGATGTCATGATCAATGTCGTAAGTGTAAAAACTTTCGCTCCGAAAGCCATTTCCAGTGTTGTAAAAAAAGGTATTTCGGAATTTCTTCGGGTTTTCTGATTCCAGATAACGTTCGTTAATATCTACAAGGCCATCGCCATTGTAGTCTAACAATGAGTAGGAAACTCTATTATTGGATGGGTCTTCGGTTAAGGTGACCGGGCAACTAACCGGAATGAAATCTGATCCGGTGAATAATTGAATACCCCACAAACCTGTAGATTTGTCGCGAAACAAAATGTCACAATATCCATCAGCATTAAAATCAGCCCAATAGACCTGGTAAGCGGAAGTAGGGAAAGAATAATGCACCGGATCGCTAATGGTTTGTCCTCCCGGCTCAAATAAGAACTTATAAACATACATTCCATCCGACTTTAAACGAATTAATTCTGGTATGCCATCGGCATCCATATCGCGGGTTTCATAATAATGATTTATTGAGGCATTAGCAGATTTAGGTGTATGTGTTACAACACTAAAGGTAGGTTCATTTTGAAATGAATATGTTGTAAATAACGCAAGATCGGCATCAGGGAAAGGGAAAATCATAGCCAATAATTCTGATTTTCCGTCCCCGTTAAAATCATCAACCTGAAACAAAATATTGGACGGGTTCATTGATATTCTGAAGGAGGGCTCAATATCAAAGCCGGTTACATTATTTTCATTTGAAATATAAGGTACAATTTCAGTCTCTGGATCATTTAATGTCTTATATCTTACCATTAATAAATCGGTTTTCTGATCACCATTTATATTACAAGGCAAAAATCGAATGAACTCTCTATTAGGCAATGAACCACCCGGACCAGGAATATAGTTATTTATACTTGCATAATACAGCTTGAATCCGGCAACTTTGTTTACATTTTCATCCCAAAAACGATAAACAATCATTATATCCAATTTGCCATCGCCATTAAAATCGGCGAATAGGGATTTATTGCCATCATAAACATAATACAAACCGTTATATTCGTAACAGTATGTTATTTCGCTTAAGATCCTTTCAGTTTTTAAAGGCGCATCTGGATGGTAGTCAAATTCAACGGGATTTAACGCAACACCATCAGCTTGCGTACGCTTGATGTTTTTTAATTTCGATGTAAAGTCGAGTTGAGAACCTGGCTCGTCGTCTTTATAATCAAATTTATAATGGTATTGTTTGGTGTTTTCGACATATATTTCGATTCTATCCAATAGTTTGGTAAGGGAATTTATTTTTTGAGGAAAGATATATTTAACAATTTTATCTTTCCGATCATCCCTGTATTGAAACCTGACCTCACATTGCATTGGAATCCCTTTATCCGGGTTACCGCCATATTTAATCTTATCAATTACAAATTCGCCTGTGGCATTGTTTTCAAGATAATTAAATTCTATCGAATTGCCAAACCGATCGCTGATTTTATTCACCAACCATGTACCTATAAGCGCTTGTGTACCAGATGTTCCCTGCAGTTCAATGCGAGAGTCTCCCGTTCTTCCATATTCAATTATTTGACCACTTTTTGTCCATACAACAAAATAATCCGGAGCAGTTCCAGATGATCTGTATGAAATAATTTTCGAGTAGGTTTCCAGTTCTGTCCTGTATTCTGCCCCATTTTGCCCGTAAGTCCCGGAAAAACCCACTAGTCTGTTGCCATCTAAAGCAAAATGATCTTCATCGTTGTATTTTACTCCTTTGTTGATTTTATCATTAAAAAGTGTGCTTCCCGTTCGGGTAATGGCAGACAGGCCGTTCAGGTTCCAGCCTATACCCATTATCCCGTTGCCCGCCTGACTATTGTATGATACGGCCAGTTGTGGCTGCATGCCGTTGATTCCAACGGGCACTTCAATGGGAAGATTATAGGTGGCTGCTCCATTTGAAGAAACACTGTATGAACCTCCCATACTCCCCACTGCTCCATTGTCATCAGCCGAAGGCCCCCCAAACTCTCCACCCTCCGGCGGAAATACCATAAACGGGTCTATTTTAGCATGGAAAAAATCATTTTGGGATGATGCTTTAAAACCAAAACCGTTAATCATATCTATATATTGGCTTGCTTGGTACTCCTGCTGACCGTATAATTGCTTGTTCAAAGTAAAATTGGATGCTTGATGCTGCCCAAGCAGCTGCATATTTGATAAAACTACCAAAAATAACCAGAAATATTTTCTCATACCAAAAGCCTGTCTAGTTAATGATTACATTTCCCTTTTTTCCGTTAATGCAGGGATAGATTATAAACTGTGCCTAAAAATTTGGCGTATTCTTATTGCTTAATTATTTTATAAACCTGATAAATGTTTGGTGCTTTTATCAGCAGGTAATATACTCCGCGTCCCTGAGTGGTAATGTCGATGGTGTTTGAAAAATTATTAAATTTTCCGATCATTACCTGGCGGCCATGCTGATCAGTAAGGAAGTACGTTGCCGATTTATCAATCATTCCGGGAAATTCAATATTGATTATCCCATAGGTGGGGTTAGGATAAACTTTTACAAGATTATCACCTGTTATTTTTTCAGTGATGGCTCCAGACTTAAAAAGCGTATCTATTTCGGTTTTGGTAACCTTCTTCGTGCTAACTTGTCTAAGCACTCTGTTGCCTGCAGCATCATACTCAAAATCAACGGTTTGCTGAGCAAATAATACTGTAGGGAGAAAAAATATGACCACCAAGGTCAATATGTATTTAATAGCTTTCATAGTATTAAGGGTTTTGATAATCGTAACATTACTTTTTGAGCTCGTCAATTTGCCGCTTAATATTTTCATTTTCTTTTTTCAGATCAATCACATACAAAGTCAATTCTTCTATTTTCATAAGAAGCAAAGCATTCATTTCGCCCAAGTTTATGCCTTCATCTTCAACTTCTCGTGCATTGGGCATCCCGGGTAAGTGACCATGAGACTGAATAAAAGCTGACAATTCATTTATGTCAAGGAGTGTATGTTCTGATCTGAATACGTAATCTGGCCACACTGATTTTAGCATTACCTTAACCTCCTCTGCGAGTATACCTCCATCTACATAAAGCCTAAAATCACCCTCTTTTGGTGGTATTAAGCCTATGCCTACTTTGCTGTTATTTAAACCAATAGATAATTTGGGATTATTATTATCATAGTAAATGCCGCCTGTTTTGTTATCAGGATTCAACATCAGACCATATCCACCACAAGCCCAATTTGCAACCCAAAGAGCAGAAATATTGTTGGTTGCAGCTACTGCTTTAAAAATGGCTGTCCTGGTAGTCTCAAGAGTCATATTATTAATTGCACTAAAACTCAATCCCTCGTAAAACTGACTACCATCAAACCTGCTTTGTTTTTCATTTTTTATTGAGTTTCGAATGCTGAAATTCATCATATTAAGGTTATCTGTGGCAATATGATTGCCAAGATTATCACCCAAAGTGTTGGCAGGAACCAGCAAGAGTTTTCCTGATTTATCACTTGTCATAATCTGATCACCTTTGTAATTGGCCAGCCCCGAAACGGTTATATCTCCATCAATGTGTAATTTTGTATCGGGGGTGTTGGTGCCAATGCCTACACGTCCATTGACACCATCTATAAACATACGGGTATTGGAATTGCCGGTTACAAATGAAAGCGAGTTGCTGTTCGAGGTGGTTCCAATAATGGCTGGTCCGCCTCCCATCAAAAAACTACTGGTTCTGTTGAGGCCGGTGGCTTCTAATAGCATGGTGGCATTTTCAAGGGCATCGGCTTTTATGTGCAACTTGGCTTGTGGGTCGGTATTGTTACCAATAGCCACCCTGCCTGATTGCAGTCCGCTGGGAGTTTCACTTACAAAAAAGGTGGGTACATTGCTATTAAAACCAACGGCAAGGCTGTACATCTTGTTATTGGTAAGATATCCACCCACTTCGCCTGCGCCGATTATGATCTGGCTGGCAGCACCTGACTTTAACCGGTGACCCACTAACATTACCTTAGTATGCTCAGCAGATGAACCACTTCCAAAGATGTATCCCTCATTATTAAATTGCCTGACATGAGAAGATGTTCCTATAATGTAAGAGTGCATGCTTAGCGCGGTTGAGTTACTTCCTGCTACAAAACTATAATTGGCTGGAATCGTGTTGC
>JAQVEI010000060.1 GCA_028697695.1 Lentimicrobiaceae bacterium | reverse complement strand
CCCTGGGGCAGGGTTTCCACTAAAGGTCGCGAATAAAAGTTTTGGAGCAATTTGCCTGAGGCAGTATATATATCATGCGATATGGGAAAACGGTATTGAGGCACTGTGTATGAGTATGGCCGTTGTATGGTTTGTACCAGCAGGTATTCGCCCCCGGGAGCGAAATTAAGGGATTGATAATTTGCTTCAGGCAAAAAGAGCTGCTGATGCCCCTGTGTTGTTACATTCACGATTTCGGCCGTGGTATAGTAGTCATAAGCCGTTTCATCTGCCGGATTTCGCAACAAATCCTGAAAAGTGCGGGCCGGTGTCCGCTCACCCGTAGTTTCCTGTATGCTTGGCCCCTCGGGCATAATCTTGTCCGCTACATAAGGTGCCCGGTGTTGGGGAATTTGCTTAACCAATAATGATTTGGAATCCGGAACCCATGTATAGGGCCAGCCTGATGCAGCATTTAGATTGTTGCAAAGCTTCGTGGCCTGCCCTCCGGTCAAATCTATCATCCAAAGTTCAATGCCATCAGCCAGCGTATTGGTAAAAGCGAGTTTCGATTCATCGGGTGAAAAACTGATGTCTCCTATACGCATTGATTCCGGAAGACCTTCAACAGCTATGTAGCGGTTGTCTGATAACCGCTTAATCTCTATGCTGTAGTAAAATGTGTTGCGTGATTTGCCGTTGGTCCGGGGATTAATCCTCAAACCGGCAAGCCGTACTTCATCTTCGGCAAGCTCATCCAATGTTTTAAAAGCTTTGCGTCCAAGAAAAATCATATGGTTATTCTGCGAATCCATCCTGATGCCGGGCCGGGGTTCAATGTCAACCAATTCCAGAATCTCCTGAGGTGGCAATTGGTAAGGAAGGTTGGTTTGTGCGTTTAAAACTCCATAAGTCATGGCAAGTAGAAAGATTAACTTTTTCATAAATAGACTAATTATAATTAAGAAAAGCATGTAAATATACGATGATTTTTCTTTATCGAAAGTTGAACATATTTGGAAAGGTGGAAACTAAGTCGAATTGAACACTTATTGACCTGTTCGGCAAATACTTCAGGTAAATGAGAAAAATTTTCAATTAAGCACTCATTCTTTTCTTTAAAAAAATGCTTTGGCAATGAATAGTCAATTTCATTCATACAGCAGATACCATTTATCTAAACCGGCAGCTTAGTGACGCCATAAAAATATTTAGCAGTTTCAAATTGCATTCGCATAAAGCCACTCAAGAGATATTTCATCTGAAATTATCCTTTTATCCTTTTAATTATTTGATAAATTTTCTTTCTTTTGATATAACATACGATTCCGGCAGGTACCATCAGTAAAAGAACAATGATGCCTCCTGCTTTTACCCATGATATAAGGAGGTTGTTGTCGCGCAGTAGTTTAGCATGTTCTGCTTCAGTAGCAAAACTCAGGTTGGTTAGTTCAGCAATCCTTCCTAACATACGAATGGGAATTGCCCCGTCAGGAACATCCTGATGACATGTTATTCAGGTACCTGAACGTGAAAGGACATCTCGTTGCTTTTGTGTCAGGGGCATGGAAGCAGGCCAGTGGGAATCCACCGTTTGAAGTTGATTGCCATGAGCATCCAAAAGCTGCATAAAATCGCCATGCAGTCCTTTGATGCCCTGAATTTGTGCTTTTGTGTAAGCGCTTACATTATGGCCATCTTTATCAACAATATCGGCATATTTTGCTTCCCGGGGAACCGCATCGTAGCTTCCCCCGTCCATGCCATAACCCATAGCAGTGCTATTTCCATGGCAGTGAGCACATTCACGCGCTGCCAATGAGGTTGTATGAGGATTTACCGGCGCCAACTCCATGGCATTATGCCCTTCCCCTGTTCTATAGGTGTGGTTCCAGATAATTGTCTTACCATCTTGGCCAATTACGGTGCTAACCGTTTGAATCACACCTGTAAGAGGCGATACGCGGCCCTCCCCATTGATCCCAAGAGGAGGATTCTCCCATCGGACATGGCTATAATCTCCATAAGTTGCGGCACCGGGCTGCATTACAAAATTTTCGTGATAGTCGGCAGTTGTACCGTCTTTTCCCCATTGTTCGGGTGATGCAAGCCAATCGATGGATTGTTTTGTGTAATCGATGACGTACTTGTAGCCATAATACTGTGGTGCCCAGGTGGAGTGACAAGCATAACATTCTAAATTCCTCAAGTGTCCGGGAACGTTAATCATCGCAGTCACAGCCTTTTCTTTGTTTTTCCAGGCGTCAGTTTTGGCAATCTCCTTCAATGTAGGTGCTTCAAAGTCGCGCCCTCCATCGGAATGTACAATCACTTTATTCCCTTTACGCACTACATTTCCAAAGGCATTGCCTCTGGCAGTAATTAAATACCCATCTTCTTTTGGATAAGTTATACCAAATTTTTGAGTAACCTGCATAGGCTCTCCTGCCAGTCCACGGGCAGGTAAATCTGTTAAATCCTTGCCAAACTCATCGCCATAGCCCAGCGGCAATTCCCACGGGTATTTTCCGGGTGTACCATGGCAATCGGCGCATTCAACTTCTACTGTAGCTAAAGTAGTAGAGCCAATATTGCCATTTCCATGCATGGAATTGGTAGTATGGCAGTCCTGACACAACAAACCGGGAACTTGTTTTCCATCTTTTTCCAGGCGATGGTGCGCATCATTCCGGATATGCTTAAATACGTATCCGGCATTTGTATTCTGTGGCAATCCATATTCGTTATAAGGGCCTCTGTTATTGCTGTTTCCAAGCGCCATAAGCCCCTGATAGGCGTGACCTATCCGTCGCCCGGCGGAGTGGCACGCAGCACATGTGGAAACCTGTATTCCGGACAGCTCTTTTCCATTAAGGGTATAAGCTGACTTACGTGTCCCTTGCATGGCATGCACTAGTACATGCCCCGGTCTATTTTTGTTTATTGAAGGATCAGCTCCTTCGTAGTAGCCTTCATTGCTATATATACTGTGACAGGCTGCACAGCCCATTCCCCTGTAATGTCCTCTGTCCTGCATACCTTTATTACTCAGGTGGCAGGCATTACAATTACGCAGATAAGTAAAGGCAGCTTGTTCGGGCATTGATTCCAATTTTGACAGATCCACCTCTGGAATTTGTTTTAGTTTTCTGGGATATTGGCCGGGGAAAGCAACTGCCATATCCTTCATATAAGCCTTATAGCGATCTGAACCAAAACGGGGTACGTCGCCATCAGGGTCATCCATATCGTGGTCGCCATAAATATGATCTTTATTTTCAGTACCTATACCAAAACTCCATGTTATGGCTTTCATTTTACCGGCATCGGTATTCATTATTGAACGATGCACATTGTAACTGTGGTCTTCGTGACACTGTCCGCATGTGTTTTCGTTAATCTGCAAGGCAGCAGGAACAGGGGTGAATTCTTTAAGGAGTCCGCCTGCCGGCGCACCACTATGGGCTAAGTTTTTATCCTTTTTTTCGGCCGGATTCCCACCATGACAAACCACACACCCATTGAGGTCGCCCAACTCACTCCCTTTTTCTAAAATTTGTCTCATCATGCCTGAATTGAAAGGACGGGTTGGGGCTATTCCCTGATGACAGTAAAGGCAGTGGTTGTTCTCAGCCGGAAATTTTAAATTAGGATTAGCCGGGAGGTTGGGATGATTTTCGGGAAAGTTATCTTTTTCATCGATGGTTGACTGAGCGTAAGTATTGCTCCAGTATATAGTGTAATTGTATGCGATAATTCCGATGGTAAGCAGGAGAATCGCTGACAGCATCAAATTGGGAAATCGACTTTTATTTATTTTCATATTTCCTGGCTTTTAATACCTTTTGGAGCAGATTTTTTGAAATAATTGAAGAACTCCAACAGTTTAGAAATAACATCGTAATAATAGACTGCTGAATCAATCTCAAAATGATAAAGATACGTAAAAGATCACTATTGCCATGAAATAATGAAAGATTCTTTGCTTTAATTTCAATAATACATTTTTACGTCGAATAGTGAAGGTCAGTTTCCCTGAATGGCCGTTTTAGGGAGCAAGTGTAACGCGATGCAATAGCTTGTCGAAAGCCAGTTTTTGTAATTTAGGGATGTCACTAAGTAGAACATATTGTGTTTAGTATGATGGAAATTTATGTTTTATCAGTTATGCGAAGTCACAATGACATTGACACGTTCTCTGTTTTCCCGGCATCACCAACACCACCCTATTAATCTGATAAAAGAACCAATCAGACAAAAAGTTTAGGAATTTTTAACATAGGTACATGCCTGTCAAATATAACCGCAAAACCAATTTTCAGTAACGCTTCTGCAAAGGATATTCTCAAATAACATATTCATTTTACAGAGCCAAACCACAGTATTTCAGTATAATACAATTACCATCATCTCAAATTTGACTGACAAGGGTCTAAAAAAAGAATACATTCCCGGCCTGAAAAAATGCTTTATCCGTAAGCAGCATTCGCTTTAGGCATCTTCACCTTGTGATTATATCCGTGTTGAACACCTATTTTTTATAACTTTGCGCATTCCAAAAAGTGAGACCATGCCAGACTTTGACGACAAATTTTACGGTGAAGGACTTACCTATGACGATGTGCTGCTTCTTCCTTCTTATTCTGAAGTTCTGCCTCGTGAAGTAGATACCTCCACCCAATTTTCGCGCGACATTAAATTAAATATACCCATAGTAACTGCCGCTATGGATACTGTTACCGACGCGGTGATGGCCATCGCCATTGCCCAGGAAGGTGGCATTGGAGTGTTGCATAAAAATCTCAGCATTGAAGATCAGGCCATTGAGGTAAAAAAAGTAAAGCGAGCGGAAAATGGCATGATCCTCGACCCCATTACCCTGAACGAAGGCGCATTGGTGGCCGATGCTCTTGGGTTGATGAAAGAGTACAGCATCGGTGGCATTCCAGTGGTAGATACCGTTGGAAAACTGGTGGGGATTGTTACCAATCGCGATTTGCGCTTCGAACGCAACATGAAACGGCCGGTTTACGAAGTAATGACACATGAAAATCTGATTACAACCCAGGAGTTTACCGATTTTGAAAAAGCTGCTGACATATTGCAGGAGTACAAGATAGAAAAGCTACCTGTGGTAGACCGCAACTATAAGTTGGTAGGTTTAATTACCTATAAGGATATCATTAAAATAAAAGCCCGGCCCAATGCATGTAAAGATGAGCGGGGCCGCCTCAGGGTAGCTGCTGCTGTGGGCGTGACCGCCGATTTAATTGAGCGCGTATCCGCATTGGTGGCCAATGGGGTAGATGCTGTGGTAATTGATACCGCACACGGACACTCAAAAGGAGTGATGGATGCGGCCAGATTGTTTAAGCAACATTTTAAAGATACCCAGCTAATTGTTGGCAACATTGGTACTGCCGAAGCCGCCCGCGATTTGAGCAAACTGGATATCGATGGGGTAAAAGTAGGTATTGGCCCCGGCTCCATTTGCACTACCCGCATTATTGCAGGTATAGGTATTCCACAGCTATCGGCAGTACATCAGGTGTCGGTTGCCCTTAAAGGGACAGGTATACCGGTAATTGCTGATGGTGGCATCCGTTATACCGGTGATATTGTCAAAGCCATTGCCGCCGGTGCCCATTCAATTATGGCAGGCAGCTTGTTTGCCGGTGTAGAGGAATCGCCCGGAGAAACCATTATATACGAAGGCCGTAAATATAAAACCTATCGGGGCATGGGCTCCATTGAGGCTATGCAGAAAGGTTCAAAAGATCGATATTTTCAGGATACTGAAGACGATATCCGCAAACTGGTTCCCGAAGGTATTGTAGGAAGAGTGCCTTACAAAGGTACGCTTTCCGAAGTGGTTCATCAGCTTGTGGGTGGACTGCGGGCCGGGATGGGATATACAGGTTCGGCAAATATTGCTGCCCTGCAGCAGGCACGTTTTATGAAAATCACTGCTGCCGGTGTGGCCGAAAGTCATCCGCACGATATTACCATCACCCGTGAAGCACCTAATTATAGCCGTTAATATTTTAATGTTTAAAACTAACCTGAAAGGTAATAAAAATGAAAAAGTTACTTATTGCGATTGTTTCTGTCCTCTTTGTAACAAGTCTTACTGAAGTAAAAGCCCAGCAAGATCCTGTAATACTTACGGTTGCCGGAGAAAACATCACCAAATCAGAATTTCTGAACGTGTATCAGAAAAACAATGTGAATGGGGATGCACTCGACCAGAAATCCCTGAATGAATACATGGATTTGTATGTTAATTTCCGCCTCAAAGTTAAAGAAGCAGAAGACCTCGGATTGGACACCGTAAAATCGTTCAAAGATGAACTGGCAGGATATCGCAAACAACTGGCACAGCCTTATCTTATTGACGACAAAATGAACGAGGCTCTGCTTAACGAAGCCTACAACCGCAAAAAAGAAGACATTCGCGCCAGTCACATCCTGATTAAAGCAGATAAAAACGCCACGCCGGCTGATACGCTGGCTGCTTACAAAAAGGCCATGGCGCTTCGCAAACGCGCCCTCAAAGGGGAAGACTTCGGTATGCTTGCTGCTGAATATTCTGATGACCTGTCGGCACGTGACCGTGATGTGGAAGGACGAAAATTTACCGGAAACAAGGGAGACCTCGGGTACTTTACTGTCTTCGATATGGTATATCCTTTTGAGTCAGGTGCTTACAACACTCCAACCGGTGAAATAAGCATGCCTGTACGCAGCGACTTTGGTTACCACCTCATTAAAGTCACCGACCGCAAGCCTGCACTTGGCAGGGTCCAGGTGGCTCACATCATGTTAAAGATACCCGAAAATGCTTCTCCGGCCGATAGCGCCATGGTGAAACAAAAAGCCATGGATTTATACAGCCGGATTATGAATGGCGAGGATTTTGCCCGCATTGCTGAACAAAATTCCGACGATAAATCAACGGCAAGCAAAGGTGGAGTATTGCCCTGGTTTGGTGCCAACAAGATGATACCGGAATTTATTAAAGAGGTTTCATCCATAAAAAAACTAAATGATGTTACCCCTCCATTTTTATCTATTTATGGCTGGCACATTGTAAAATTACTCGATCGCAAAGAAATCGGTTCATACGCGGATAACCTCAACGAGCTTAAGCAAAGCCTTACACGGAGCGACAGGGCAAAAAAAAGCGAGGAAGCGCTGATTAACCGGATTAAGCAGGAATACAAATTCAGCGAATCACCTAAAAATCTTTCTGTAATGAATAAAATTGTTACAGATACCATTTTTAAGGCCGGCTGGACTGTTCCCGAAGGCGTTAAACTCAACAAAACCTTGTTCAACATTGGTCGCCGTGCTTACACCCAGCTTGATTTTGCCAGGTATCTGCAGAAAAATCAACGCAGGCAGTCTCCGCAAAATATCGAGCTGTATATTAAAGAAAAGCTAAATCAATACATCAATACCAGCTTGCTGGAGTATGAAGATAGCATGCTGGAATCCAAGTATCCGGAGTTCAAAGCACTGGTAAAAGAATACAGAGACGGCATTCTTTTGTTTGAACTTACCGATCAGAAAGTATGGTCGAAAGCCGTAAAAGACACGGCCGGCCTGGAAGCTTTTTACGAGCGGAACAAGAATAATTACATGTGGGATCAAAGGTTGGATGCCACCATATATACACTCGACAGTATAGATCAGGGTTTGAGTACACGTCTGCGAAAAGCAATTAAAAAAGGATTAACCGATGTTGAAATTCTCGAGCAGTTCAATAATGATTCAGTCACCCTGCTTACGATCGAACAACGCAAATATGCCAAAGGCGATAATGCATTGATTGACAGCATCGAATGGCAAACCGGGCTTTCGCCGGAAATACTCGACGAAGGCCGGGTGCATATGGTAAAGGTAAATAGCATATTGAAACCTGAACCCAAAATGCTGAATGAAGCCAGAGGGATCATTACTGCCGATTATCAAAATTATCTTGAAAAAGAGTGGATTAGAGAACTGCGCAAAAAGTACGACTTTGACATAAAAGAGGAAGTGCTTTCGTCCATAAAATAATGAACCGGTATGTCAGTGGCTTTTAGAATAGGTTGTTTGATGTTTTGTCTGATATCCTTAAGCGGTTGTAAATGGTTGGAAGCCAGGGGTAAAAAGGATGCTGTAGCCAGAGCATACGACAACTACCTCTATCGCAGCGACTTAAGGGGAATAGTTCCTCCGGGTTTGCCTGCCGGCGATAGCATTGATGCTGCCCGGCAATACATTGAGAACTGGATAAGACAACAGGTGATTCTTAAGCACGCTGAACGTAATTTGGATAAAGATGCCCAGGATTTTTCCGATCAACTTGAAGCCTACCGCAACTCATTGTTGATTTATGCCTATGAAAGTGAGCTGATCCGTCAAAAGCTCGATACCGTAGTTACCGAGGCGGAAATTGAAGAATATTACAATGAGAATGCTGCCAATTTTCAATTGAGAGAGAACATTGTAAAGTTCAAGTACTTAAAAGTTCCTCTGGGGATGAGTGAAAAGCCGTTTGTTACGAAAGCCCTGAAATTGATGAATTCAACCCAACACCAGGATATTGAAAATGAACTGGAAAGTATTACTCAAAAGTGGATGCTAAGTTACAGGCCGGATGATGATAATTGGGTGAGCTTTAAGATGTTAACGGCTGAGGTGCCTCTGGATGTGTATAACGAAGAGGATTTTTTGAATAATTTCAAACACGTGGAGGTAAAAGATTCAGTATACTTGTATCATCTTTTCCTTATCGATTATAAAATGAAAGAGAGTACCTCACCTTTAAGTATGGAGCGGGACAACATCCGGAACATAATTATCAACCGGCGTAAGCTTGAGCTGATCAAGCGCATGCAGGAAGAGGTTTTCAAGGAGGCTCTGATTAAAAAAGATTACGAAATTTTATAAAAGCCGCAAAGCGGTCTTTATCTAAACCCAACAAGATGCATAGAATCATCACTTTAGTATATGTCAGCCTGCTGATAGTTTTTAATGCCTTAACTGTTCAGGCCCAGGAGCAGATTATTGATGAAGTGGTCGCCGTAGTTGGCGCACATTATATCCTGCAATCGGATGTTGAAGGGCAATACCTGCAAACCCGGGCTCAGGGCATTATTGGCGATGCCAAAGCAACACGCTGTCAGATACTTGAAGATATGCTTTTTCAAAAGTTGTTGCTTAATCAGGCTGAACTCGACAGTGTAAACGTTACCGCCGATCAGGTGGAGCAAACGCTGGATGCCCGGTTCAGGTATTACATTCAGCAGTTTGGTTCCCAGGAAAGGATGGAGCAGTTTTATAAAAAATCAATGCTCGAAATCAGAGAAGAGTTCAGACCGTTGGTTAAACAACAGCTTATGGTTGAAGAGGTACAGCAAAACCT
>JAQVEI010000059.1 GCA_028697695.1 Lentimicrobiaceae bacterium | reverse complement strand
CTTTCAGTCTACCAAAGGCGGAGGTCATGGAGATTATCGCATGATTGTGCTTGCACCTTCATCAGTTCAGGAAATGGCTGATTTTGCTGCACTGGGTTTTGACCTGGCCTTTAAATACCGTAACCCGGTTATGGTTCTGTCAGATGGTGCCATAGGGCAGATGATGGAGAAAGTTGAACTTGATCAACAGGTACCCCGACTGACTGAAGCAGAAATCATCGCAAATACTCCATGGGCAACCACCGGTAAAACAAAAGACAGAGAGCGTAACATCATTACCTCTCTCGACCTGGATTCAGCCAAAATGGAATTGCACAACATTCATCTTCAGAAGAAGTACCGCGAAATTGAGGCGAACGAAACCCGCTACGAAACCATTCAATGCGAAGATGCCGATTATTTAATTGTGGCATATGGAACCAGCGCCCGTATCAGCCAGAAAGCGGTTGATTTGCTGCGTGCTGAAGGTATCAAGGCCGGCTTACTGCGACCCATTACCCTCTTCCCTTTCCCCTCGAAACCAATAGCTGAACTGGCCAACAAGGTAAAAGGAATTCTTGTTGTGGAAATGAGTGCAGGTCAAATGATTGAAGACGTGCGCCTTGCAGTGGGATGTAAAGTAAAAGCTGAACACTTTGGCCGTATGGGCGGAATTATTCCCTCACCCACACAAGTGGTTGAAGCCATGCACCAAAAAATTATCGGAGGATAAGTACTATGTCACAAATAACAAAAGAAGAAATCCGCCAGTCTGAAAATCTGGTGTACAAAAAAACCGAACTGCTCACCGACAATACATTGAGCTATTGCCCCGGATGTGGTCATGGAACTGCTCATCGTGTGGTGATGGAGGTGCTTGATGAAATGGGTATTCAGGAACAAACCATCGGTATTGCTCCCGTTGGATGCTCGGTACTTGCCTATGAATTCATGAATATTGATATGCAACAGGCAGCTCATGGTCGTGCACCTGCACTGGCAACAGCCGTTAAAAGGCTTATGCCTGAAAAGTTCGTATTTACCTATCAGGGCGATGGCGACCTGGCTGCTATTGGTACAGCCGAAACTATTCATGCCTGCAACCGGGGTGAAAATATTGTAATTATTTTCATCAACAATGGTATTTATGGTATGACTGGCGGACAAATGGCACCTACAACACTGGTGGGTATGAAGTCGGCCACCTCTCCTTACGGACCTGATGTTTCATTGATGGGCAATCCATTAAAGATTACGGAACTGGTGGCTCAGCTACCGGGAACCCTGTACGTTACCCGTCAGGCGGTACACACTCCTGCTGCAGTGCGCAAAGCAAAAAGAGCTGTCAGGAAAGCTTTTGAAAATCAAAAGTTAAACAAGGGTTTATCCTTTGTTGAAATTGTGTCCAACTGTAACTCAGGGTGGAAAATGACCCCAAACCAGGCCAATGAATGGATGGTTGAAAACATGTTCCCATTCTATCCACTGGGCGACATTAAAGTTAATGACTAAGTTCATTGAACCTATAAAAATTAAAGGTATGACAGAAGAAATTATTATAGCCGGATTTGGCGGACAGGGTGTACTCTCCATGGGTAAAATACTTGCCTATTCAGGGGTAATGCAAAATAAAGAGGTGAGCTGGATGCCTTCCTATGGACCGGAAATGCGCGGAGGAACCGCCAACGTAACCGTAATCCTAAGCGATGAACGAATCAGCTCCCCCATTATCAACGCATATGATACCGCCATCGTGCTGAATCAGCAATCGCTTGACAAGTTTGAACCTCTGGTTAAACCCGGTGGACTGCTTATTTATGACCCCAACGGAATCTCACGCCATCCTTCACGAACCGATATCAATATCTACAGTATTGAGGCAAATGATGAGGCTGCACGCGTTGGACTGTCAAAAGTGTTCAATATGATAGTGCTGGGAGGCTTTTTAAAGCTTAAACCCATTGTGGATTCAGAATATATCCGCAAAGGGCTTGAGAAATCATTGCCCACCCGACATCATGGACTTATTCCGGAGAATGAAAAAGCCATTGAAACAGGCAAAGAGCTTATCAAAGCCAGACATCTGCTGAATTAAGTAACCTCCCTGTAACATTTAGAAACCTCTTTCATGCTTTGGAAGAGGTTTTTTGCTTTAAAGATGAAAATGGAACAGTGCCTAAAGCTGAGGCAGATAAAAAAGAACATTTGAAAAAATTATCATCAGCACCAATGCCAGCGGATAAACGGCAGCATAAGCAACCTGAGCTATGCCGCTATCAGACTGGGTATTGATTGCAGCCAAACCCGGAGTACTGGTCATGCCACCGGTTATTACGCCCATAAGGGTTAAAAAATTCATTTTTAGCAGATAATTTCCGGCAATTAAAGCTATGATAAGTGGTAAAAGCGTTATGGCTACCCCTGCAATAATTGGCCCGGTACCGTAGGTGACGAATGCATCTGCTATATGCGCACCCGCCTCGCTTCCCACGGTAGCTAAAAATATCAACAAACCCAGCTCTCTGAATAGCTGATTTGCATTGCTTGACATAGACCAGATTATGGGGCCTGTTTTGCCCAATCCGCTCAAAATGAGTGCCGAAGCCAAAACGCCCCCCGTAATGCCCAGACTGAGATTGAATAGGCCAAATATGGGAATTTCGATCATGCCGACCAGTATACCTATCACAATACCCAATGTAATGGGTAAAAAATCGGTTTCTGAAAGTCTTTTATCATCATTCCCCATTAGTTTAACCACCTGTCGCATGCTGTCGCGACTGGTAGCAACCAATAAGCGATCGCCAAAACGAAGCATGGTGTAATTCATAGGCCTGATTTCGATCCCGCTGCGACGAATGCGCACGACAGTAGCATCATAATTGGCCCCCAAATTGAGTTTTTGCAGGGGTTTGTTAATAACATCCTTATTTGTTACCAGGACCCATTGCACATCATGTCCCTTATCAAGTGGTAAGGCTTCTTGTGTTTGTGGCCCTACAAACAGTTTTACCTTTTCCAGATCCTGAGCTGTGCCTAAAGCCCTTATAATATCGCCTGTATGTAGTATAGTGTCACGCGAAGGCGTAGTGGTAATGCCTGCATGACTAATTCTCGAAATAACACATTGAGTAACAGACCTAAAGCTTAAATCAGTTAACGACTTTCCATCTATGTTTGGATTTTCAACCCTGAAATTGGCAGCAATAAACTCAGGATAATTTTTTTTAAGACCTTTGTCAAAATCTTCTTCACTCTTCCTGAAGTTTATTCGCAGTACTTTAGGTGCTATACTCACAAATAAAACAACTCCAACAACTCCGAATGGATAGGCAATGCCATATCCTATGGAAGCCATTGGTGACTTACTGACCTCAACGGCGGCAGCCAGCCCCGGGGTACTGGTCATTGCCCCGTTAAAAAGACCTACTGCCAGCGCTTTATCCATATTGAGCAAGCCTGAACATATCCAGGTAACTGCAGCTCCGCTTATGACTATTATGGCTGCTATAATAAACAGTTGACGCCCGTATTGTTTAAAGCTTCTGAAAAATCCGGGACCGGCTTGTATACCAATGGTGAATATAAAGAGTAGCAATCCTATTTGTTGATATTCTTTTGGCAGACTGAACCCAAAATGCCCCATAAGCATGGCAATAAATATCACAGCAGAAATATCCAGTGAGAAACCTTTAATGCTTGCTTTGCCAACAATTAATCCCAGACTGATGATTAAGAATAAGGCAAAATGACTGAGGGAGATTATCGTATCCATTTGGGTGTTGAAATTGGATGTGCAAAGGTAGGAAAGATAAAGGATCTAAGCTATTGTTTGAATCACACCTGATATACCGGTAAGCGTTTATTTATGAAGTATCTTCTCAAAATTATTAAGTATAAGACCGCTGGCCGATTTTCAATAACCAGTGAAAACTTCAAAATATATAGGTGTAAAAACAATAAAAGCACTGGCTTTCAGTGCTTTTATTGTTTCGTGGTGACTCCGACAGGATTCAAACCTGTAACCTTCTGATCCGTAGTCAGATGCTCTATTCAGTTGAGCCACGGAGCCATTGATGTTTGAGGCTGCAAAGATACAACTATTTCGGAAGTAGCAAATGTTTTTCTTTAATTTTGTGGCAAAAAAATAATTATGACTGATTGGCTTGAAACAATTCCTGTAGCAATTACCGTTTCGGATAGTGAAGGAAAAATTATTGAGATGAATGCCTCCTCAAAGCAGGTATTCGGTAATTTTGGCGGTAATGACCTCATTGGCCGGCATTTACATAACTGCCATCAACCCGCCTCTATAGTTAAAATGGATGAGATGTTAACTTCAGGTTCACCCAACATCTATACCATAGAAAAGCAAGGCAAAAAAAAATTAATTTTTCAGTCACCCTGGTTCCAGGCGGGAAAAGCAGCGGGTCTGATCGAAATATCCATCATTCTGCCCCAGGATATGCCCCATTATGTAAGAGATTAAGCCCATTCAGATTTCAGGTGGTTTTCGCAGTTGTTTCTTTACAGATTGCAGCTTTTTATTGTCCAGCCGCCTGGTTTTTTCTGCGCCCGGGAGTTGGGTTTTTATTCTGGGTTTTTTACATTCCAGCGCTTTTGCCAGTAATTGATAAAATCTTGAGATTACATCCTCACGGTTAGCCGGTTGACTACGATGTTTTTGAGCATACATGCGCAAAAAACCTTTTTTTGAGATGCGTTTGGAAAGTGCCACGAGTATCTGCTCCCGTTGACTATCGCTGAGCAGGCGCGAATTTAAGACATCAAAGTGAAGCTCCACGCGGGTTTCAGTCTTATTGATGTGCTGTCCTCCCCTGCCACTGCTCAGGGAAGTTGTTAATTCCAACTCACTCCCCAAATCAGGCAATCCATAACGGTTGTCGCTTTTTTCCATTGCCACCTTTGCAAAAACGCCATTCAGATCGCTCACCCGTAACTTAATTTTTCTTTTTGATGGTACATCCAATGGCTTTGGTAAAATCCGGTTCAGGCTTTTGGCCTGCCAAAACAGCATTGACTGCATTTTCAACATATTTATTGGTGACCGCGCTTTCGTCCTGATAATTGTCATCAATTGCGCCAATATACATCACTTCAAGATTAGTTTTCTCTTTGCGAAGCAAAAACACATGAGGTGTGCGGCTTGCGCCGTAAACAGGATATACTTTCTGACCTTCATCCAACAAATACGGGAATGTGAATCCCTTTTCCCGGGCACGTACTTTCATTTCCTCAAACCCATCTTCAGGCTGCAATTCCGGGTCGTTCGGATTAATTGCAATGACTGGAAAGCCCAATGGTTTAAACTTTTTATCCAATGCAATAATCCGGTCTTCATACGCCACAGAAAATGGGCAATGATTGCAGGTGAATATCACAATAAATCCCTTAGCATCAGGATAATCTGCCATGGAAACATAATTCCCATTCACATTTTTAAGTTTAAAATCGGTGGCTTTATCACCAACAACATAACCCTGAGCCATGGAAAATGTTACAAAAAGAAAAGGAAAAATTAAAGTTATCAATTTGGTTTTCATTACTTTATGATATTTAGTTCAACAATATGTTTAAGGGTGGTGTAATCGAACTCCTGTTCGTAAAAACCTCTAAAATTTTTATTAAATATTAGCGTAGCAGGTAAAGCTCCCGACCATTCCGGACTTACTTTTTCTATCCACGCATTGGCGTCCGGATCATTAAGGACGATTATTTCAGGGCTTAACCGGAACTTTTCGATAAAAGGAATGAGTCTGGATTCAATATGTTTGACAAAGTCGAGACTGACAAGAAGAAGCTTAACTTTCTTTGATTTATATTCCTGATGTATTTGCTCAAAAGCGGGCATTTCTTTGATGCAGGGCTGGCACCAGGTTGCCCAAAAGTTAACAATATAGGTTGTATCATTATTGATTTGCAACCTGGGTTGCAATTGTTCAAAATTCACAACCACAATGTTTTGACTAAAAACATTTAATGGCCAAAGCAGGGACAGAAGTAATACAACTCTTATCATATTCAGACAAAGCACTATAAACACGAACTACAACAGCAAAGTTCATAGTTTTGTTTATGGGTTTACTTAATGTAAACAGCCTGTCCGTCAATGTAAGTAAGCACAACCCTGGCATCAGGTATTTCATTTTCAGGTATGGTCATGATGTCGTGGTCGAGGATAACAAAATCGGCATTTTTTCCAGGTTCAAGACTTCCTCTTCTATTTTCTTCAAAGAATGACCGTGCTGCCCAAATAGTTACGGAGCGCAATGCTTCTTCGCGCGTGAGCGCATTCTCTTTTTGAAACCCTCTGACAGGTAATCCATCCAAATTTTTCCGGGCAACTGCCGCGTAAAAGGTCTTCACCGGACTAATATCCTCAATAGGAAAATCAGTACCATTAGGCAGCCAGTTGTTTTGCTGCATCAGCTTCCTGTATGCATAAGCTGTTTTGATACGTTTGGGACCCAGGCGTTTTTCAGCCCAGTTCATATCTGATGTGGCATGTGTAGCCTGAACAGAGGGAATGATTCCATACTCTCCAAATTTATCTATATCATCCGGGTGGACGATTTGGGCATGTTCAATGCGCCACCTTAAATCATTTCCCGGCATCAGGTAATTGCTATAAACATTCAGTATGGTGCGCACGGCTGAATCACCAATTGCGTGAGTACAAACCTGAAATCCATTATCATAAGCCATCAGACAAACGCGTCCAAGCTCGTCAGGGGTAATGGTGGCAATTCCATAATAGCCCGGCATGTCGCTGTATGGCTCCAGCAAACATGCACCCCTTGAACCCAATGCCCCATCGGCATATAGTTTCACTGAACGAACATTTAGTTTGTTCGTAACATATTTTCCTTTGGTAAGGAAGGTGTTAAAATTTTCTTCCGTTGGATTTAACATGGCATAAACCGCCATTTTTAACTCATCATCTGACTGCATCTGATCAATAAAACGAATGGTTGATGCATCCAAACCTGCATCGGCCACCATAGTCAGACCAACCCCGAAACAATCCGCTGCTGCCTGTTGAAGCAATTTCTTCAATATTTCATCTGATGGTACAGGCACCATATTGCGGAACATGTCCGCGTAGGATTCTAAAAAAACACCGGTAAATCTTCCATCCTTAAGTATTGCTTCACCGGGTTTTGTCAGACTATCGGCATTTATTCCTGAAAGGTCAATCAAAGCCTGATTCACCAGCACGGCATGTCCGTCAACCCGTGTTAGCAATACCGGAGTGTCTGGAAACAATTTATTGAGTAAATCATTTTGAGGGAATGCCTTTACAGGCCATAGATTCTGGTCCCATCCTCTGCCTGTTATCCACTCTGATGGATTGGCCTCATGGTGCTTTTGAATTCTATCAATCAACTCCTCAAAAGACCGACAACCATTAAGATCAGCATATTGCTTATTGAGTGCATATCCATAAAAGTGAGCGTGAGCATCAATAAATCCCGGAAAAACTGCCTTTCCCAAAGCATCGTAGATTGAATCGGAGGTGTAGTTTTCCAGAATATACTTATCGTCACCCATTGATATTATTTTACCATCACCAACAGCCATGGCCGTGTATATGGTAAAACCACTATCTACGGTATATATTACTGCATTCTTTATAATAAGATCGGCTTGTGGCCGATCACTTGAACAGGAGGCCAACATCATAATTGCCATTAAAAAAATTATAAATTGCTTAGGCATGTTACCCGCGTACTTTTATTCATGCAAACTTATGCATTATTTTTCAATTACAATCAATGGATTCTCTGTTTGCAAAATTTACGCATCTGTATTGAGTGGAACTTTTTCCTCGCTTTGAGGCACAAGCCACACCAAACATATCAACATATATCTCTCTTATTTTATCGACAGAGAGATATACTTAACTATCAGACTTTCATTGCATTAAACGCCCCGAAAAATTAAAAAAGCTATTCTGGTACAGATTTTGAAATCAATTTTGGGAAACCTTTAAAATTATTGATCATGAAAATTATAAAATTAATGTTTATCGGATTGATTGCAAGCTCTCTGGTGAGTTGTTCTTCCATGAACAGGTCGCAAAAAGGGGCAGCCATAGGCACTGCCGGTGGTGCTGCAACAGGAGCTGTTATTGGAAGGGCTTCGGGAAATACTGCCCTTGGAGCCATTATTGGAGGTACTGTGGGTGGCGTTGCCGGTGCTATAATTGGCAAACAAATGGACAAACAGGCTGAAGAGATGGAAAAAAACATTCCCGGTGCGAATGTTACCCGGGTTGAAGAGGGTATTCTTCTGGAACTGAGTGGAGAAATTCTGTTCGGTTTTGACCAGGACGTGTTAACTGCAACTGCACAAAGTAATTTGAATGAGTTGGTGAATATTTTAAATAAATATCCTGACACCGACATTGAGGTACAGGGACATACCGACAGCAAAGGCTCCCAAAAGTACAATCAGGCTCTTTCGGAACGACGCGCCAGTGCAGTAGTAAATTATCTTAAAGTTCACAATATTCCGGCATCCCGATTAACGATGGTGGGATATGGGGAGAATGCCCCCAGATATTCCAATGAAACAGAAGAAGGCAGGGCCAAAAACCGTCGTGTTGATTTCCTTGTGGTAGCCAATCAGGAGATGAAGGAAAAAGCCCGCAGAGAAGCCAATAAATAATTAAACTCATTAATAATTTAACAGTAAAAAATCATGAAAAATCATTTGAAAGTAATGTCCGTAGTCCTGATGTCGTTTTTCGGACTTCTTGCATCAGTGAATGCTCAGGAATTAAGCTTTGGAATCAGAGCTGGTTTCGACATGCAAAATATAAATGGTAAAGACAACGAGGGCGATAATTTGGAAAACAAACTTTTGCCTGGCTTTAATGCTGGGATAAATGTTGAAATTCCCGTTGCACCCGACTTTGTTTTGCAGCCCGGTTTACTTTTTACAACAAAAGGAGCAAAAGTTGCTGAGATAAATGCTTACAAAGTTGAAGGAAGTGCTAATCTTCATCTTTCATATATTGAATTACCCATTAATTTCATATACAAACCTCTGTTAGGCAGCGGGCATCTGCTGCTGGGGTTTGGACCTTATTTAGCTATGGCGTTGGTGGAAAGTATAAACTCGATGGAAAGTGGGGACCACTGGAATATCATGAAGATTGGGATGTATTGTTCCAAAATGAAGTAAAATCCGGAGATCCTGATAACAAGTACTATGTAAAACCATTTGATGCAGGAGCCAATTTCCTTTTTGGATACGAATTCGAAGGCGGCTTGTCAGCACAGTTAAATGCACAATGGGGCCTGCTTGATATTATGCCGGATTACGGCGTAGATACAAAAGCAACTTTGAAAAATACCGGTTTTGGTATTTCACTCGGATACCGGTTCTAAAAACTACCGTAAATACAT
>JAQVEI010000058.1 GCA_028697695.1 Lentimicrobiaceae bacterium | reverse complement strand
ATAAAGAAATTTATCTAATCCGGGATTTGATACAACGACTGGATCAGAAACCTTTCGACCTTCAGGCATGGAAAACCAATGCCATGATGATTCTGGGCCGTATTTTCGGGGAAAACTCCCGCAAAGTGGAATTGATACGCGCCATTCAACCCGACTATAGCTCTTGGTCGCTACGCGATACATCGGGCAGGATTTCGCAGACAGATGAATGCCGCAAAATGGCTCATGAAGTGCTGGATGCCGTAATTGCTGAGCTGCAGGCTTTTGGCCCGCCTTTTAAAGCACAGGACGATGCAAACCTAAATCTTCAGGCAATTGAAAATTTTGTTACCGTAAGGCAATCCAAAGAACTGGCAAAAATTATCGGCTCCGATCAATCTCCGGAAGAAAAAGAAGCCCAAATGAGTGAAATTCTTGGCGGCCTCGACCAGGTAGATTTACTGGCCATGGTGGTTAAAATGCTGAATGCCTGACTTACGTTTAATCTAATGCGGAACCAAAAACAAAAATACCGCCCACATCGGTTAGTACCCCTTTGTAAAGCTCGTGTATCTCCATTCCAGATTCTTGTATAAAGGTAACGATGGCTGCCTTTTCATGATGATACGCCAGACTACCTGCCACCAAAACCGTCTTGTCAATTATTCCACAACATCCCGGAAAGAAACCATGCTTTTGCCCGGGCAACCTCACCGGCTGAGGATCAACATATAACACCCTTTTACCTTCGGCTTGCAACGCTTTTTCTATGCCTCTGTCCGATGTTAAAAAATGAGAATGGCTCAGGGCAAGAAGGTTACAGCGGGTATAACCCTGGTTTACATGTATGTGCTTCCTTCCGGGAAATGTACTCAGAATTATAGGATCGGTAATTTTTAAATGATGAATGATGTAATCTTCGGTAACCACTGCATTGTACCGGGCAGAATCAGGATAAGTCCTGTCCGGATTGGCCTGACCGGTGAAAAGCCGGATACGATGCTGCTCTATTGTTGCCTTAATTTCATCGGGTAAACCGGGCGCCACTACAACTTTTTCATGATCAGCACACATAAAAATATCCGGATGTCCACCAATTGATTTATAGACCATAGTGCTGCTTTGTAAAAACAGCGTTTTACCCAATGTATGCAAGGCGTTTTTAGCCGGAAGTGGTAAGCGCTTATCTGTGATTATCAAGGGCAAGGATGCGCCGTTTTCCTGTTCTATGACAAATTCAACTTCTTTAAAATGCTTTTCAAGCAGCTTACGGTTGGAGGAATTGTAGCCCACAGCATAACGCAATTGCTGAGGAGGCACAGTAATGCTTATGTTACCTCCCTGCGGATGTTGTTTGATGAGCGGTTTTAGTTTTTGCTCCCAGGCATAAGTTTCCACTAATTCTCTGAACGAAGGATGAAACGGTCCTGCCAACAATTCATTCCCATAAAGGATTTCCTCTGAAGGATGTAACCCAATCCGGATTACCTCCACCTTGCCCTTGTTGAATACGGCAAGCAATTCTGCGGATAGTGCAACGGCCTCATTAAGTGTTTGAGGCTGATATTTGCCTTTGCGCCACCGCTGTTCGAGTTCGGTACCGCGAATTACGAGGGTAGGATAAATACGGGTGCAATCCGCTCCCAGTTCTACAATGCGTTGTGCAGTATGAAATGATTTTTCTGGAGTATCACAGGGTAATCCCGTCATCATTTGTAACCCCAGTTTAAATCCACGGCTTTTAATCATAGCAGCAGCCTGCTCCACATCACGCACGCTGTGTCCCCTGCCTGATAATTTAAGCACTTCATCATTCAGTGATTGTGCTCCCAACTCAATAAGCGAAACCCCATAATGTTTTAACCGGCTCAATACAGCTTCATCAATATAGTCGGGACGGGTACTGAGCCGAATACCATTAATACGCCGGCTATGTAAGAGATATTCCCGGGCAACCGCCAAATATTGTTCCTGCAAATCAGGTTCAATGCCGGTAAAACTACCCCCAAAAAAACCAATTTCTATATGGCTGTTTGTTTGCGGCAGGGTGTTAAGATGTTGTTCAATGATTTCACGCACCTCAGCAGGTTGGGGCTGATGCTGACATCCCGATATACTGTGCTGATTACAAAATACACAGCGATTGGGACAGGCCAGTTCCGGCACAAATATGGGAATGGTGAAATGTTTCATAGCGAACTCAGACTACAGAAAAAAATTCTTTCCCTTGTAAAACATCAGATGGCTTCTTCTTCAGGCAATCAGCCTCCAATATTAAAAAACCTGAAGAACTTGCATCAGGCGTTAAGCTCGATAATTTTTAAGATTACCCGGGTTGCTTTTTCCATGGATTCCAGGGGTACAAATTCATATTTACCATGAAAATTATGCCCTCCTGCAAAAATATTCGGACAGGGCAATCCCATATAACTTAAACGTGAACCATCGGTACCACCGCGTATGGGCTTTATTTTGGGTTCAATACCCAAAGCTACCATAGCTTTGCGTGCAGTTTCCACGATATGATATACGGGTTCAACCATTTTACGCATGTTATAATACTGGTCTTTCATTTCCAAATCGAAACATCCTTCACCATACCGCTGATTCATAAAATCGGCACACTGCTGCATGATTTGTTTGCGTTTTTCGAACAGCTCCCGGTCATGATCGCGGATAATATATTGAATTACAGACTTTTCAACACTACCTTCGCATTTTATAAGATGAAAAAATCCTTCATAATCCTGGGTAAATTCCGGCCTGTCGAAAACAGGCAATAGTGCGTTAAATTCCATGGCCATAAGCAGGGCATTTTGCATTTTTCCTTTGGCATAACCGGGATGAATGTTGCGCCCCTGAATGTTTACCCGCGCGCTGGCAGCATTGAAGTTCTCGTATTCCAGTTCGCCAATTTCGCCTCCGTCCATAGTATATGCCCAATCTGCGCCAAACTTTTGAACATCAAAATGATCCACTCCCCTGCCAATTTCTTCGTCGGGTGTAAAACCTACTTTAATGGTGCCATGCTTTATCTCCGGATGGTTTACCAGGTATTCCAAGGCAGTCATAATTTCGGTTACACCGGCTTTATCATCTGCGCCCAGCAAGGTAGTACCATCTGTAACTATCAGGGTTTGACCTTCGTACTGCTTCATTTCGGGAAAATCATTGGGCGAGAGTACCAGATTTAATTCCTTATTGAGCAACACATCACCCCCATCATAGTTTTCGATCAATTGTGGTTTAATATCATTTCCGGGCATATCGGGGCTGGTATCCACATGAGCCACAAAACCTATGGCAGGAGATGGCTTGCCATTATTGGCAGGCAAGGTTCCCATCACGTATCCTTTGTTATCCATACTTACATCAGATAATCCCATTTCAACCAATTCGTCGTGCAACCTTTGAAGTAAAACCAGTTGTTTTGTGGTGCTTGGACAAGTGGGCGAGTTTTCATCGCTTTGAGTGTCAATACCCACGTATTTCAAAAATCGTTCTTTTATGCTATTTTTCATCTTACAGAATTTAAAAATTAAAAAGATTTACCCTCGAAGGGTGATTTAAATTTCCTCATCCTTAGGTTCTTCGTCCAAAGTATCGGCCAGTTCCACAAACTCAGCCTCTTTTCTGTTGGCGCGCATGGTTTCCCAAATCATATAGCCACACAGGATGGCAAACATGAGCAAGCCCAGTGCCTCGGCCAGATGAGACTCGAACCATTCGGTATTCACGAAGTTGATGCCACCAAATTTCATCATGGCACTCACTACACCCATCAGCGCTCCGCCGGCTATGAATCCTGAAGCTATGAGAGTTCCGCGCTCTTTTCTTGCCTGATTGAGTTTTTCGTTACCCGAACGAGTGGTTACAAACCATGCAATAAGGCCGCCAACCAGCAAAGGAGTATTGAGTTCAATAGGAATAAACATACCCAGCGCAAAAGCCAGCGCCGGCACACCAATCATAGTAAGGATAAGTGACATGAAAGCGCCACCGGCATAGAGCATCCAGGGTGCGGGTTTGCCCGACATCATTGGCTCGATAACTGCTGCCATGGCATTGGCCTGGGGAGCTACCAATGCTCCTTCGCCGGTAAAGCCATAGGTTTTATTCAATATCATGATTACTCCTCCAACGGTTGCAGCCGAAACGAGGGTACCAAGAAACTTCCATCCTTCCTGTTTGTAAGGTGAAGAACCCAGCCAGTAACCTATTTTGAGGTCGGTAATAAAACCTCCGGCCATGGAAAGTGCAGTACAAACCACACCGCCAATAATAAGTGCGGCTATCATACCGGCCGTTCCCGATAAACCAGCCCATACCAACACCAGTGAAGTGATAATCAACGTCATTAACGTCATACCCGATACCGGATTGGTACCAACGATGGCAATGGCATTTGCGGCCACAGTAGTAAATAAAAACGCAATAACCATCACTATACCCAGTGCGATAAGGGCTTGTGTAAGATTATTAACTACCCCTGCCCAAAAGAAAATGAAGATAACCAAAGCGGTAATCACAATTCCTATGAGTATAATTTTCATGGGAATATCGCGTTGTGTCCGTTTGGTCTCGGCTGTCACAGTCTTTTTCCCGCCCAACTCCTTAAATGCCAGTCCAAAGGCACTCTTAATGATGCCGGATGAACGAATAATGCCAATTACGCCAGCCATTGCTATACCTCCAATACCAATCTGGCGCACATAGTTGCGGAATATCTCTTCGGGCGACATATCTGCCAGAAGAGCAGTTACATTCGCACCTACTGCAATGGTTTGGCCATCAGCGAAATGTGAAATAACGGGAATAAGCACATACCAGCCGATAAATGAACCTGCCGCAATAATGGCAGCATATTTTAAACCGATAATGTATCCCAAACCCATTACCGCGGCTCCTACATTCATTTTAAAGACTATCTTAAACTTATCGGCCAGCATTTCACCGGCAGGAATAACCCGTGAAGTAAACACCTCGCTCCACCAACCGAAGGTAGCTATAATAAAATCGTAAATTCCGCCGATAAGGCCGGCAACCAACAGCAATCGGGCCTGTGAGCCGCCTTTTTCGCCCGAAACCAATACCTCGGTCGTGGCAGTAGCCTCAGGAAAAGGATATTTGCCATGCATCTCTGACACAAAATACTTCCTGAAGGGAATCAAAAACAATATTCCCAAAAAGCCGCCCAGCAGCGAAGAGAGGAAAACCTGATAGAAATGCGCTTCAAGGTTGAGAATGTATAATGCCGGCAAGGTGAAGATAGCTCCGGCCACAATAACACCCGAACTGGCACCAATGGATTGAATAATAACATTTTCGCCCAATGCATTTTTCCGTTTCGAAACGGTGGATAAACCCACAGCTATAATCGCGATAGGTATGGCCGCTTCAAATACCTGACCTATCTTAAGTCCGAGATAAGCGGCAGCAGCAGAAAAAATTATTGCCATGAGTAAGCCCAGAAGTACCGAACGAAGGTTTACTTCGGGAACAGCTTTGTGAGCAGGCATCACCGGCTTGTAAGATTCACCGGGTCGCAACTCACGGTATGCATTGTCCGGCAACCCTTTAATTTCCTGTTTGTGGTCTTCCATAGAACATTATTTTTATTTTTTGGGAATAAGAGGCAAATTTAAGATTTTCACTTTACAAAAGCATATTTTTGATTGCAGTACTTAAAATGACCACAATCAACAGCCGCTAAATTTTTTTTAGTTCCTGCCTCTAATTTTTGTGACTGAGCTCAGGTTTATCTCATTATCTATCGTTGAGGCTGAGGCGTTAAAATGCATCCTCATATTTTTACTTTTCACTCTTATTGGGCAAGGTATTTTATGAATAAAATCAACTTTAATTACCTTTGCGCGTTAAATTCCATTATCACTGAAAAAATTATTTATGGATTCCTCCAAAAAAGCGGCCCGATACCAACGGCTTACAGATCAAATTGCAGAACTTCTGCACAAAAGTCCCGATCAAACTGCAAAAATGGCCACCATCAGCGCGGTTTTGTTTCATAAAATGGAATATTTTTTCTGGTGCGGATTTTACCGGGTTGATGGTGAAAGGCTGATAGTGGGACCTTATCAGGGCCCTGTTGCCTGCCAGGTGCTCGAAGGACGCGGTGTATGTCTGGCAGCCGTGCACCAAGGTGAAACCATTGTGGTACAGGATGTTAATAATTTTCCCGGTCATATTGCCTGCGATTCGAGGTCTAAAAGTGAAATTGTGGTACCCGTTTTTAACCGCGAGGGCCGGATAACTGCAGTACTGGATGTGGACAGCAGCCAAATCGCATCATTTGATGATACCGATGCTATGTATCTTGAAAAAATCGTAGCTTTGCTTAAGGAATAAAGCCTACAATCAAAACTTCCGTATCTTTACTTTTTTGAAACACCCATAAAAACAAAATATTATGATGCTTGGTATCATTTTGGTCATCAATCCCAAGAACACCTCTTCCAAAATTGCCGTTTACCGGGACATGAAAATCTGCTTTCTGAAAACCATCAAATACAGTGAGGAAGAACTGGCAGCCTGTGGCAGCATTCCCGGCCAACTCGAAATGCGCAAAGAAGCCATATTGAAAGAGCTGAAAGATAATGACATCAACATCAACAAGCTGAAGATTGTTATCGCCCGTGGTGGATTGATAAAGCCGGTTAAATCGGGTGTGTATGAAGTAAACGACAAGATGCGTGAAGACCTGATGAATGGTGTAATGGGAATGCATGCTACCAATCTGGGCGGAATCATTGCCGCAGATATTGCAGCAATGACTAATGCTTTAGCCATTATTGCCGATCCGGTTGTGGTGGATGAGCTGGATGACGTTGCCCGCATTTCGGGCCATCCTGATTTCCAGCGAAAATCAATATTCCATGCACTCAATCAAAAGGTGGTGGCCCGCAAATACGCCAAGTCAATGAACAGGAAATATGACGACATGAACCTGCTGGTTGTGAATGCAGGAGGTGGGGGCATCTCTGTTGGGGTACATAAAAACGGACGGGTAGTTGATACCAATCAGGCTTTCGATGGCGATGGTCCCTTTTCGCTTGAGCGCTCGGGTTCATTGCCGGTAGGCGATCTGGTGCGGCTGTGCTTTAGCGGACAAAAAACAGAACAGCAGGTTATGGAAATGATTACCGCTAAAGGAGGAATGTATGCTTACCTGGGCACAACCAAACTATCAGCCATTGAAAAACGCATTGCCGAAGGCGATGAGAAAGCAGCATTTATCATGTATGCCATGGCTTATCAGTTGGCAAAAGAAATCGGAGCCATGTGTACTGTGCTCGATGGTAAGCCCGATGCCATCATACTGTCGGGTGAATTATTCCAAAACAGCGATTTTACAGCTCAACTTAGCCGCAAAATTGAAAAAATAGGCCCCATCGCCATTTATACCGACGAGAACGAAGTAGATGCACTGGCCATAAATGCAATTGGTGTAATGAAAGGTGAAATTCAGGTGATGCAATATTCCTGATGAGCTTTTTATTGAACCATATATTACATCTGCTTAAATTTAATTAATTTTGCATCTGGTATAAAATCAGACCATTAAAACATTTTAAGCATTGGCAGACCCTGACATAGAACCTCCGCTTCAACTTTTAGCTATTGCTGCCGGAATTTTCACCGGACCTGTTACCTTCGGTATCATTACCGCCCTCATCATCATGTTGCTCTTGCTGGTAGCTTCAGCAGCCATCAGTGGCTCCGAGATAGCTTTCTTTTCGCTCGGACCCACCCAGTTGAATGACCTCTTAATTCAACGTAAAGCTAAGGCTCAACTCATTCAGGTACTCCTTGAAAAACCAAAACGGCTCCTGGCTACCATACTCATCGCCAATAACTTTGTAAATGTAGCCATAGTTATACTCTCCTCATACATTATGATGGGGCTTTTCAATTTTGATGAATATCCCCTAATCGGATTTCTGGTACAAGTGGTAATTGTTACTTCTCTTATACTTATGTTTGGAGAAATAATGCCCAAAATATATGCTACGCAGCATGCAAGCCGCATGGCCTGTTTTATGGTGGGTTCTTTATTTGTTCTGAGAAGAATATTTTATCCATTAAGCTCTATACTCGTAAGTTCTACCAATATTATCGACAAGCGTATAGCCCGCAAAGGGCATAATATCACCATCAACGATCTGTCTGAAGCGCTTGATCTCACATCAGGCAACATACAAAGTCCTGAGGAAGAAAAAAAGATACTTAAAGGTATTGTTAAATTTGGTGATATTACCGTGCGCGAAATTATGCGGGCACGCATTGATGTTACAGCAGTAGATGAAGAAACTACTTTTTCCGAACTGATTCCCATTATTGTAGAAGCCGGTTTTTCAAGAATTCCGGTATTTAAGGACAGTTTCGACCAGGTAACCGGTATTCTTTACATCAAAGATTTACTGCCTCATTTAAACAAAGAAGATGATTTCGAATGGCAAAAATTACCCCGTCCTGCTTTCTTTGTACCTGAAAATAAGGGACTGAGCGATTTATTGAAAGAATTTCAATCGCGGAAAATACATATGGCTATTGTAGTGGATGAATATGGAGGTACATCGGGACTGGTTACTTTTGAGGATGTTATCGAAGAAATTGTAGGAGAAATTAATGATGAGTTTGATAGTGAAGCCGATGAAAGTCTCTATATCAAACTTGATGATAACAATTACATCTTTGAGGGTAAAACCCTGTTGAACGATTTTTGCAAAATATTAAATATACAAGATCGTATCTTTGCCGATGCCAAAGGTGATTCCGATACACTGGCCGGCCTTATGCTTGAACTGGCAGGTAAAATTCCCGTCATTAACGAAGAAATTGAATTCGAGCATTTCATCTTTAAAGCAGAAACAGTGGATAAACGCCGGATTAAAAAAGTGAAAGTCAGCCTGAAGGCATAATTTTCTCCAAATTACCATTTGCTCATGAAACAGATTACGTTACACGCCATTTTTGTATGCTGCATCGTATTGCTTCTTGCTGGCTGTAGGCAACATCCGGTTCCAAAGCCCGGCGGATATATGCGCATTGATTTGCCCCCACATCAATATAAACTACTCGACAGCATTTATCCCTATGTTTTCGAATATCCTGTATATGCCAGCATTTCACAGGATGAGCATGCCAAAAATGAACCTTACTGGATTAATATTGACTTTAAACGCTACAAGGGCCGGCTTCACCTCAGCTATAAAACGATAAATAATAATCTGGATACTTATACCGAGGATGCGCATAGCCTGGTAATGAAACATATACCGAAAGCAAACGCCATTCAGGAATTCCGTATCGATAATCCCGCCAGGGAGGTGCATGGATTGGTTTATGACATTAAAGGCTCAGGAGCTGCTTCACCTTATCAGTTTTTTGTTACCGACAGCAGCCGCCATTTCCTTAGAGGAGCTTTATATTTCAGCGTACTTCCGAACAATGATTCTTTACAGCCGGTAATTGATTTTATCAAAAAAGATAT
>JAQVEI010000057.1 GCA_028697695.1 Lentimicrobiaceae bacterium | reverse complement strand
CCTAATTTAGGAATATCGTAAGTATGATATAACGTAGTAAAGGATCCGTTAAGACTACCGGAAATTAACCGATCAAGCCCATCATAGGTAAAACTTTCGGTAAGAGATGTATTATTGCCCCTGTTTAACCATTTTTTGCGGTATTCAAGATTGCCTAATCCATCCCACTTGTATTCGAGATCCTGCACGGGCTCATTCCCTTTTTTTACAGTTTGCACAGTATAAGGCAGGGATGTCAGCGGATAATAGGTTTGCTCAGTTTCCAAGTCATTGCCGGTTCTATACTTAGTTACCAATCCCATTGCATTCACCTGTTCTGTTTTCCACAATTGTTTGCCGCTAGATTCGAGACTTACAGTAGTGTGGTAGCCATAATTATTGTATCCATCCTGCAGGGTAACACCGGTAGGGTAAGTAGTCCTGAAAGGCCGGCCAAGTTCGTCGTAAGTGTAACGCGTGCTATATGATGCACCATCAATAATCTCTGTTTCCGAGGTTAGACGAAGTTTATCATCGTACACGTAGTTGGTACGGTGATTGTTTTTGATAATATTTTCGAGAGTTCCGATACGTTTAGGCGTTGTTGAATAAGTCCAGGCGATATTTCCTTCGGTTTGACTGGACTCATTTGTCATTCGACCTAATTTATCATAAGTAAAAGAGGTTGTTTCGTTTCGGGGATTGGTTTGCGTTATCAACTCACCATAGGCATTATAAACAGTTACCATCTGGCCATAATTGGGGTCGTCAAGCAGGGTGCGATTGCCCCTGGCATCATATTCAAGTGAAATGGCTGTGGCCGGTTGACCCACGATATATGATTTTTTGAGATTTCCGTTGCAATAATACTCATTTTTTACAACACTGCCCGAGTTGTCGGTGCTTTCTTCGAGCCAGCCGGCTGCGTTGTACTTCTTTTTTGATGTACGCGTGATATTTCCGTTAACAACGGTTACATTCACCTCATTGGCAGCGTATGAAGTAGTGGTTTTGGTATCATCGGGTGCAATTACATCTTTTAAGCGATTATAGTTATCATATAAATATTCTGTATATAAAGGTGTTGTTCCTTTTTTGTAAGGCAGGCTTTCTTTATGCAACAGGCCTTTGTTGTTGTAAATCTTATCAATATATACCGGATTTCCATCAAACCCAAAGGTAACTGACCGCAGTTCGGCACCTGTTTTATGGTAAAATACCATAACCTCGGGCGAGCCTGAAGTTTGTTGCCAGGTATAATACAGTGCATTGGCGGGAGCATGTTCATTTCCGTTCGCCCAGCGCGAAACGGTAATGGTTGTACTTCCATCAGGTGCAATGGTTTTGCTGAATGTGCCCAATGGGTTTGATTCAAACTGAGAGGTCAATTCATTGGGTCCGGTTGACGTTTTAAGGGTGCCATACACAGGGTCGTAAGTTGCGGATGCAGTATTTAATAGGGCGTTGGTGGAGGTGGTGGGAAAGCGGTGGTGGTATTCTGCTCCAAAAATTTTTGATGAGGTTCTGGTTTCAAGTTGTGGTTGCGAATTGGGCGCACTAAGTGTTATTGTTTCGATATTCCCAAAATCGTCGTACGTAAACAACTCACTTGTCGCAAGATTGCCATTGAGTATATTGGTTGGAAAAGTTTGCTTTTCTTTGATAAAAGGGAACGAAGAATGGCCTGCCGGATAGTAAATTAAAACCTGTGTTGCCCCATCCTTTATTTCATTCAGGAATCTTGTTTGGGTGGTTATTTTTTCAGGTTTACCAACAAGCCAATTGGTTAAATCTGGTGAATAGTATTGGTAATTGGTTGTTGTTTGATGTTTATAATCCGATGCAACCGCTGTAATTTCCTTTTCAGCAGGGTCAATCAATACACCAGTGCTAAGCATATTGCCGAAATCGTCATAGGTAAAGTCAGCATGAGTAGTTTTTACAAATCCATTGGTAGTAATGTCCTTTTCAATGGTATGAGTACTTTCAATATATGGAAATAGCCTCAATGGAGATGATGTATAGCTCTTGTGTTTTAAGATATTTAAAGTTAAAGAGATTATTTCACCGCTTGCTTTTTTAGTTTTTATTTCTTTTGCGTATGGCAGGTAGAATTTTTGTTGAATAACATACAAATCTGAAATTGTTTCGGCTGAAATGCCGGTGAAATTATCAGTAACTGATCTTTTGCCAAATCCCAACAAGCCTTTTCCCTGCTTGTGAAACAGCAGATCCTGGTAAAAAAAAGTTTCTGTTGTCAAATGAGCTTCGCCAATATCATTTTTAATAGATCTGACTACATAAAAAGAAGGCTGAATATTTGTTAACGGGAATAGTGGTTTATAACTTCGATGATATACTTGGGAATTTGTCAAAGGCAAATAAGCAACAGAAGTTTTACTACCAAGCCCATTTATAAAGGAAGTCAACCTTTTTGTTTCATCATCAACTTCATGAAAATAAATGTAATCACCCCAAACACCATTCTCGACATAAATATCCAAATTACCATCTCCATTAAAATCTGTAAAGGGAAAAATGTGGTCGTAGGAGATTTGATTTGCAAAACCATAAGTGTTAAATCCACCATAAAAAACAATTTCTCCAGAATTGATTGATGAGAATTCATTGCCGTTTGAGTAGTAAATGGTGTAATCAGCCGTATTGCCATTTTCACTCTTTTTCAATTTAATAATATCAGTTTTACCATCTGCATTAAAATCATTTAATGACAATAAGTTCCAGTAAGAGTCAATTGGGTCAAATAAGTTAAAATGCCCTAAGTCAGGAACATTACTGTTTATCACAAAGCTATCCTTGCCATTAAAGATACCCAACTCCCAAATTGGATTTTGAGCAGTATAATTATAAGTTAAAATATCAGTGATTCCATCACCATTAAAATCTCCAGGATAGATTTGATGCCAATTTGTTGGATATCCAGAATCATACATCCAATCAAGGTTATTTGACATAAAATTAACATTATAAATAAAACTGTTACTCGTGTTTGGGTTACCTTTGTATTGCGCTGTTCTAAATATATTACTTTTGCCATCGCCATTGAAATCTGCAACCAAAATAGTACTATTTGCGAAATTAGTATTACCACAATCCATTCTATCCCAAAAAACAAGTTCACTATGAGGCGACTCTGAATTGATGTTAATAATATATACATTATTATCATTAACATCTTTATCTCGAAATACTACTAGCAATTCATGTTTCCCATTCCCATCAAAATCACCAATTTTAAACTCGGGAAAGTTAACTCTGGGTGCAATTACGGATTCAATATTATAAACGTTGAAGCCGTTTCCATTAGAAAAAAAGACCCGTTCAATAATGGATTGATCTTTTTTTACGTTACTATATTTTAAATCAAGGAAATCTCCTAATCCGTCACCATTAAAATCACCAAAAAGTAAGGTCTGAAAGAATTCACTGGGTGAACTATTTGAAAAATACCTTTTTGAGCCAAATGAATTATTGGTATTTCTTAATCTATAATACCAGTTAATGGCCTTTTTAGCTGAATAACCATCTGATGTGTAAATTTCATATTCAATTTTTACAACATCTGTCAAACCATCTCCATTAATATCTGTAAAAAACTGATCTATCATTACTTCTCCTGGTGTAACAGGATCATCATAAAAATAGGATTCTGTAAATGTGTTAGCACTTTCATTTCCCCAAAATAATGAATGTGGATTATATTGAAGATTATTAATTTCATCAATGGCTAAAACATTTTTTAGACGAGAATACAATGCTAATGATTCATCATAAATTAAATCATAAGTGAATAATAACAAATTTTGGGGCATATATTTTATTTGAACATTGTCGAGCAAACAATCAGTAGTAAATGCAGCTCCATTCAAATATGAAGTAAATGTATCAACCCTGCCTGAAGTATAATTAAAGACAACCTTATAAATATGCGATTGATTATTGCTATTATTGCCACCATAATTTAATTCTTTCAGCAATAGATTTCCGCTGCGGGCTTCATACATATATTCAGTTTCATTTCCCGATAAATCTATCACACTGCTAAGAAACCATCCTATAATAATGTCTGTATTGCCCAATTTTTGCCTTGAATTTTCAGACTCTCCAAAAAGTAGTTTTTTTCCGTCTTTTGTTCTTGCTTCAAATTTGATTGGACCATATTCATTACTTTTCAACACTGTTATTTTTGTAAAGCCCTCTACTTCAGTTGTATATTCATTAGCAGCTAAAGGCATCATTCTCATGCCATTAAAACTAAGATTATCGAAAGCATTATATTGCAAACCTTGTACTAAACCATCATGATAAATGCTTTTACCACTTCGGCTAATGGCAGATACAGCTCCAAGATTCCAGCCTATGCCCATGATCCCATTTCCAGCCATACTGCTGTAATTAAAAGAGATCAGTGGAATATTACCTCCTATACCAGCCGGCAGCTTGATAGGTATTGAATAAGTTGCAGCTCCCATTTCGTTCACATCAAACACCCCCGCTATGCTTCCTACCACACCCTGATCGCCGGTATTTGGCCCGCCAAACTCACCCTCCTCTGGCGGAAACACCATAAACGGGTCAATTTCGGCTATAAACTCACCGCCTGAGTATTGCGCATTGTATTCAAAACCTGTTGTACTGCCGGGTGCCAGGCCCATTTCAATAAATTGCGATGCTTTGTAATGCTGATTGCCTGTTAAATGCTGATTGAGAATGAAACTGGGTGCCTGCTGCGTTTGGGCAAAAGCAGATAGCCCGGAAACGGAAGTTAATATTGCGGTAATTATCAGATTTTTCATATAAAGATGGGCATTATATGGGTGTAATAATGTTCTTTTCAAATACGGTTCCGGCATTGCCGGTGGGTGTGCTTACTGTTTTATTATTTTAAACTTTTCGTTTTTATCTCCTGCCGTTATCAGCAACAGGTAGGTGCCTTTGGCCAAATGTTTTACATCAAGCGGGGTAAGGGTGTGCTGTATATTACCTTGTTCAAGCAACCGGCCGTGTAAATCGCGCAGTACAAATTCTGCCTTTGCTTCGGGCAGGTTGGTAAACTCAATATTTACCGTTTCGCTTGCAGGATTCGGATATACCCGCACTCCCTCAATAGGTTGGTTTGGTAAGCGGGCAAACAGGCTGTCAGTTGTATTCAGGGTATCGGATTTTTCAACCTTGTCAACCTTTATTTGTCGCAAAGTTCTGTTTCCTGCATTATCATACTCAAACACAACTACCGATGTTTGCGCCTGTACTCCAAAAAACGCCAATAGCATTATTGTGAGAAATATAAAATATTTTTTCATCGTCAAAATATTATCCATTACTACTTTGCGATTGCAGCGTTTTCCAATGCCTGTATTTTCTTATCCTGTGCAATAATATACAAGGTCAGCTCTTCAATTTTTTGCAGCAGCAGTGCGTTCATTTCGCCCAGCTCAATGCCGTTTTGTTCAACCTGGGCGGCATTGGGTACGCCGGGCAGGTGGCCGTTTTCGTTGATAAAACTTTCTACTTCGTTGATTGAAAGCAGCTTGTAGCTGGGTTCAAATACAAAATCGGGGAAAGGACTGATGCTGGCATGGAATTTTTTGGCTTTTACTTCGCCGTTTACATATAATCCGCCTGCATCAATAACCACCTGATTGTCGAATTTTGCAGTACCGGCCACCTGCAGTTTGTATTGTGGCGAAGCCACCCCAATGCCAACATTTCCTTCGGGGGTAATTTTCATTTTAAGGTCGGTGCCTGCTGTAAAAAAGGCTATGGGCTGGTCTTTATCGAGGGTGCCGATATTTACTGCACTTTTGGTGAAAAATATTCCTGCACTTTTTCCGGTGCCCGATGCTTCGAGCAATATACCTGCATCCTGTGTGCCTTCGGCCTTTATATGCAGGCGGGCCTGCGGGTCGGTGTTGTTGCCAATGGCTATGTTGCCGTTGGCTGCATTGATAAACATGCGGGTATTTGTACCCCCGGTTACAAACGACAGGGAATGATTATTTGAAGCAGTACCGAGGTAAGCCTGTCCGCCGGCCATAATAAAACTGCTTATTTTATTGGTACCTGTGGCTTCGAGCAGCAAAGAGGCATCCTCGGCAGCATCGGCTCTTATATGCAGTTTCGCCTGTGGATCGGTAGTGTTGCCGATGCCCACCTTGCCGGTACGTACGTTTGTAGGGGATTCACCAACAAAAAAGGTGGGGACATTGCTTTTAAAGCCAACTGCGAGGCTAAGCGTTTTATCACAAGTCAGGAAGCTATTAACATCGCCAGCCCCAATTATTATTTGATTATTTGAACCAGATTTTAGCCTATGCCCAATTAACATTGACCTGTTATAATTAACTTGAGACCCACTGCCAAAAATGTAGCTTTCCTGACTTCCTGTAAAAATAATATTGGAACCACCAAATAATATATGAATTACCACTACTGCTATTTATGGTTGACTGACTACCCGCTATAAATCCAGAACCTGATGAAAGAATATTGCTATTGCCAATGGCAGTAGAGTTTGCACCGGATACAGTATTGTTTGACCCTAACGCTGATGCCGCTACACCGGTTACAGTGTTTCCCGGGCAGGTAGCGCATGTTTGTGCTTTTATAGCTTGAGGATTAAGATAAATTGCAAGTGCAACTGCTGCAATTATTGTCAATGTTTTTTTCATGGCAGTGTTTGTTATTGTTTAATAAACTTGTGCGTTTCAATTACTCCTTTGCCCTCAGTACTGATTTTTAACAGATACATACCGGGCTTGAGATTTTGTATTGGTAAATTGGTGGTTCCCTGCTCCAGTTTATAAGCAGAGATTTCTGCTCCGGACAGGGTCAATACACTGGCTTCAGCTTGTTTTAGCATACATTCTACTTTGAGGTACTCCTTAGCTGGATTGGGAGTGATAAAAGCACGGTTGATGATAATCTGACCAGGTTTATTTGAAGTAATCAAACCTTCCCTGTTTAGTTTAATAAAGTACATGTCGTACAAGTCAGTATCATGATTAAACCTCGGGGCATGAATCACAAAACCACCATCAGAAAGCGGCAATATATATCTGGTTTCATAAAATGCATCACCTCCGATATAATGCAGATACCTGAGCTGAAGCTGGCTATCTACTTGCCCTGCCATTATCCAACTAACATGTGTTGATGAGGGTGGCCAGCCTGTGGCGTTTTTATAACCTGAAAAGAATATTGTGTCGGGATGTAAACAACCTACACCAGCACCCCAATAGGGTGAATAGTCGGCTGTATCTATTGCACCAAAGTTTACCCTGCCCATTAGATTAACAGCAGTATCAAATCGGGCAAGCCACACATTATCATCGTTAGTAGAAGGACCTGGCCTTCTCGCAACATATGATAGAAGAATAGCGCTATCCGGAGTCCATGTTGTTGAGTAACGCCACGAATCCTGAACTGATAAAGGTGTGGTGCTAATGTAATTAAGATTTCTATCAAAGATACTGTAGGAAGGGCCAGATACTCCTCCAAAGAATGAATGAGCGAATAAATAAATGTAATTTTTATCAATACTTTGCAAGAATGAGGGCGAAAAACACCAGTACAGAGTGTCATCATAAAATACTTCTTGCAAGATATTTCCAAAGAGATCAAACTTCATAAACATTGGATTAGTTGGTCCACAAGGAAATTCACACCTGCCCACCGTCATAATCAAGGTGTCGCCTACCTGAAAGATATTGTCCACTGCCATTCTGTAATTCATAGTATCATAAGAATGGTGTTTAGCCCATTGGAGGTTGAACTCATCGTCAAGCCCTGCAATCATCAGGCATTTGCCTGCTGAACTGGGTGGTACAGATTCTCCGGTGAGAATGTACCCCCCGTTTGTCAGGCGGTGTATTTTGCTGAGAAAGAAAGTAGTGTCATGAAAAGAATACCTGTGGCTTGAAGTATCTCCGGTTGCTGAAATGTTGAGCAAATACCCACTAATGTAACTGGTTGGCCCATAATCATTTCCGGTTAGATTATTCATTGGGGCAATAATGCCCCCATTGCCATCATCAATGGCCATGTAGGTTCCGGTCCTTGTTGCTGATGGTATTAATACCTCAAAAGTACCTTGTGCTTTTAAGGCAAAAGTCAACAACAACTGAAGTACAACATTAAATATTCTAAGCATGTTATCTGTAATAAAATTTGTTTATTAAATGTTTGCATATAATTGAACAAATCATTCAACAACGTAGTGTTCACTTTAAAGTGAATTTTATTTTCTTAAGATTAATACCACTTGAATTGACAAACTACATGCACAGTATTGTGTTTGTAATTCATGTAAGTTTGGTCGTTGTCAATTTACTCTGTAGGAAAATAAGGATTGTATTCCTCACAAGAAATTAACTTCAATTTATACACAAACTTTGGTTCGTGATAAATAATTCTATCAGGAGAATTACCCTCGATATTGCTTAATATCTCGCTGTAGGCAAATGATTTATTAAAAGGTTTATTCGCCACAACAAGTGCTTTTAAATGGTCATAATAAAACTGCATTTCATGTATTCCCGAATTCCATTGATTGTATTCGAGACAAACAATATCATCATTAAAACTAAATGGATAGATGTTTTCATAGGCTGCAAAAATCTTATAATCAAGGTGGTTGGTTAAAGGCACATTTGGATTGATTCTATAATTAGCATAAATGAGATTTACTGCAACTGAATCCCCTGCAAAATAATATCTGCATCCATTTGGGGCAGCAGTATTAAAGTGATTTAGCAATTTAGCATCGAAAATGATTGGAGCTCCTGGTACTGCTTGGTCATCACAATTATAGTTTGCTAACCGGTCATAATGATAACTCTCATTATTCCCAAAATCCCCGCTTTGGGTAGCCAATCCAGTACCGGTAAGTGTAGTAACGCGCAATTTGCGTTTGCCATCGGGCAATGGGCCGGCATCGCTTACAGTAGTCATAATAAACTTTTTGTATTCGCCGGTGTTGGCGTAGTACTTTTCGCCAATGCGCAGCAGCGATTCGTTGTACGAATCAAAAACATTGGTTAACAGGGCTTTCATATCGGGGTCAACCGGTACCTCAACATAAATAACATCTTTGTGTATTCTTTCAAATGAGTAATGGCCCGAGGCATAATTAAAGTTAATGGCGCCATCAATGTACCACAAAACAGAATCGAAATCAATTTTATCGCCGCTTTTCAGCCATTTGCCGCTTTTGTAGGTTTCGTTATTATTGGTAAAATTACCCAGCAGCATGTTAATTTTGTCGTTTACAGCATCGGCTGTTGGTTCATTGGCCGGTGCAACATCTTTTTTACACGCATTAAACACTCCGGCAGCCAGGGCAAAAGCCAGGAGGATGAGGATGGTTTTGGTTTTCATACGTAAAGATTTATATTGTACTTAATTCGTTTTCAAGTGTTTAGCATTTTATTGGCATCAATTTTGACAAAATAAAAGAAGGCACTTGTCAAAAGACAAATGCAAGTTATTGGTTTGGTA
>JAQVEI010000056.1 GCA_028697695.1 Lentimicrobiaceae bacterium | reverse complement strand
CCCGGCACTTACAACCCTATTTTCCTGATTTTAAAGCGGTAAGCAACTCTTTTAGATTTACTGTCGCATAAGTAGAAGCATAATCAGACATGGCATAAGGGATAACCACCTCCCCATTGTGAATGACCGACCCACATGAATAGACCACATTTGGCACATACCCTTCTCTTTCGGTTTCATTGGGTTCGATTAAGGGAGTACTCAGGCGACCGATCTCTATTTCTGGATTGTCCAGATCGTATAGGCTGGCCGACAGGGTATATTCCCGCATTGGACCAACAGCATGGGTAATAACCAGCCAACCCTCTTCGGTTTCAATGGGTGAACCTGAATTGCCAATTTGAACCAGTTCCCAGGGATAACGCGGTGTTTGTATGATTTTGGCCTCCCGCCAGATATTAATTTTATCTGAATAAGCGATGTAATTGTTTACCCCGTCAATGCGGCACAACATAGCATACTTTCCTTTTATCTTTCGGGGGAACAAAGCCATGCCTTTATTCTGGGCAATTTCACCATTGATGGGCATTATCTTAAAGTTATAGAAATCAGTAGTTTGAATGAGCTTAGGCAATATTGCAATTCCATCATATGCAGTATAGGTAGCATAATAGGTACATTTGCCATCCTCATCGGTAAACCGTACAAACCTTGCATCCTCAATACCCTTTTGTTCAGTGGCCGAAATTGGGAAAATCACCCTTTCGGATATGGCGGAATCAATGGAAAAGTTCACCTCATAATGTGAAGAAGCCAGCCATATCATATGATTAAGCATGGTCTGCTCTTCCTCTGTGAGTCCGTTTTGTTCCCGGGCCAGGGCTATATTTTTCATCAACTCTCCATAGGTAAAATCATCGCCTACTTTATCGAGAATAAAACCAGGGGAAGCGGTCAGTTTGCCTTCATGCATTTCCTGAAGCTTACGTACAAACGATTTTTTATGGTATATGTGTCGTTTGATTTTATCTGCTTCAGCCAGCATTTTACCGGTAGGTTCCAGGATAAGATCGTTGTTTTTATCGAGCACCCCGGCACGAAAAACAATAGAAGATATGTGCCCCTCACCTGTAGCTCTAAAACTGATGATAATGCGTTTTTCATTGGAACGCAGTTCCGTTTGGTCGGGACTAAACACCATTGAAGGGTTAAAGAAAGCAGCCGATTCAATGGAATATTCCATGGTAAAAAAAGCGCCCAGCAAGGTTTGCTGCTGATTAGTAAGCACATCAGGGTCAATGCCCAAATTTTTAATGACGGGCAGTATTTTGGCAAAATTTTTCGACAGTGTCCGCGAAATATTTCTGTGCCGGCGGGCATACCCACGAAGCAACTGGCTTTGTGTCATATCCATCTCTGCTTTCGACATATCCAACACTCTTTGAACCAGCATAGCAGCTCTGTCATCGTTTAAATGTAAAAAACGGGCAATAATCCGCGATGAATCCGGTGCGAAAATGATATGCTTGCGTGAAACATTAACTTCCATAAAGTAAAGACGTTTGTTATAGATTTATTGGTTAATCAATACAATGAATTCGGTCAGACATAAACCGGCCTGAGCTTTTTCATCAATAATTGGTTAAATTTGCCATTCTAAAAGTGACGAAATTATAAAATTATTGTATGCATTCACATATCGAAGCACTTAAACAGCTATTTAAACAATATACCGGGAAAGAGGTTTCATCCATTGTTCCGCTGGCACCTTCAGGTTCCGACCGCATCTATTACCGCCTGTCGGCTCAGGGCCATTCCATCATAGGGACATACAATAACGACAAAAAAGAAAATCAGGCTTTTATTATTTTCAGCGAACATTTCGCAAAGCAGGGTTTTAAGGTGCCTTTGGTTTATTTGCATGACGAAAAAAATGATGTTTACCTGCAAACCGACCTGGGTGATTTGAGCCTGTTTGGAATGCTTGCTGAAGAAGGGCTAAGCCCGGATGTACGTAAATTATACAGAGAAGTGGTTAAGCAGTTGCCAGGATTACAAACCGCTAATGCCTCAGGATTTAATTACGACATTTGTTATCCACGGCATGCCTTTGATCGTCAAAGTATGGCCTGGGATTTGAATTATTTCAAGTATTATTTTGCCAAACTTTCGGGCATTGGTTTTGATGAGCAGGCACTGGAGGATGATTTTGATACACTAACAGCATTTCTGCTGGAATCACCTGCCGATACAATTCTGCTAAGGGACTTTCAGTCACGAAATATAATGATAACGGGAGGAGAGCCGCATTTTATTGATTTTCAGGGCGCGCGCAAAGGCCCTTTGCCTTACGATCTGGCATCCCTGTTATATGATGCCAAAGCCAATTTACCTGATGCATTCCGCGAAGAGTTGCTTGATCTTTACCTTTCTGTCCTGGGAGAACAAAAAAACCAGGATACCGGTAATTTTAACCGTCATTTTTACGGCTTTGTCCTCATAAGGATATTACAGGCACTGGGTGCCTATGGCTACCGGGGCTTCTACCAGGGTAAGAAACTTTTTTTACAAAGTATCCCCTATGCTTTGGCAAATCTGAAAAAGGTGTTAAACCATCATCATCCCCCTGTTTCCATTCCGGAACTGGACAAACTGCTGCTAAAAATGGCGGAGAGCGACATCCTGGCTTCGAAAACACACAGCGGACTTAAAGTCAGCATTCAGAGCTTCTCTTTCAAAGAGGGCATACCCAGGGATGAAGGCGAGCATGGCGGTGGTTTTGTGTTCGATTGCCGGGCACTGCCTAACCCGGGAAGGCTGGAGGCCTTCAAAGACCTTACGGGCAACGATGAGGCAGTCAAATCATTTTTGGCCGCCCGTCCCGAACCGGCTACCTTCCTGTCGGGAGTTTATCTGCTGGTTGATCAGGCAGTGGAAAACTATTTAAGCCGCGGTTTTACAAGTCTTACAGTGAGCTTCGGCTGCACCGGCGGTCAGCACCGGTCGGTATATTGTGCTGCCCAGCTTTCCAGCCATTTGAATATGAAATATAACCTTACAACAGTACCCGTTCACCTAATGAAAGATAAGTGGATAAAAAGTAATTAATACAACAACAATGAGCAAAACCATGTGTGAAAAGGGCAAAAAAGGTGAAAGCAATACACCGGAGCCCTCATTCGAATGCAAAAAATGTGGTGCACTGGTGAAGAAGGAGAAACAGGTGTGCAAACTGCGCAAACTTAAAGAGTAAACATGGAAACAGTAGATAAGCTTTCTCTTTACGAGGCAAAAGAAAAACTGATACGGCAAACTGTCGCTCAGTTGAGCAAAGATTTTGCTCAGTTTGGCCTGGAAATCACTTTTCCAGATTCAATGAAAATGGCTTATCCTCACGTGTTACATGAAGTGACGGGCCATTTGGACAGTTTATTTGCAGGCGACCAAAGCAGACTGGCTTCTTTGTTATACCATATTGACATTGCAGAAATAGAAATTGTGGATGCATGGAGTCAACACCCCGGCCAATCGCGTACACACATACTGGCTGAACTCATACTGTTCAGGGAGTTTAAGAAAGTGATTTACCGTAACCACTATTCCAGACAGAAGCAAGTGCCTGACTAAAACACCCATTATGAAAGCGATGATACTTGCTGCCGGACTGGGCACGCGGCTTAGACCTCTCACTGACAACCTGCCCAAGGCATTGATACGTGTGGGTGAATTTACCCTGCTTGAATTCGCCCTTCTTAAACTTAAGCATGCCGGATTTAATGAAATCATCATTAACCTGCACCACATGAGTGGGTTAATTCGTGAATACCTGGCCGTAAACAATAACTTCGGCTGTAGTATTCAATTTTCCGATGAAAGTGACCAGCTTCTGGATACCGGTGGCGGTCTGAAAAAAGCCGCCTGGTTCTTTGATGATGATCAACCTTTCGTGGTTTACAACTGCGATATAATCAGCAGTATGAACCTCAAAGAGTTGTATGCCCTTCACCTTCAGTCCGGAGCATTGGCTACCCTGGCCGTGAGGGATCGTTCCAGCCGGCGCTATCTGCTTTTTGATGCCCGGATGAACCTTTGCGGATGGAAGAACATAAAGACCGGCGAAACCATCATTCAGGGGCCTGCTCACTTTACATACACTGAGTTGGCTTTTAGCGGTATTCATGTAATATCGCCGGAGATATTCAGATTCTTCCCTAAGGAAGATAAATTCTCCATCACCAATATGTATTTGTCGCTTGCCTCAGGACGGCAAATTAAAGGATATGCGGATGTTTCCGAACATTGGCTTGATGCGGGTAAACCCGAATCGCTTGCCCGTGCGCAGGAAATAATAAAATACGTGAATTATTAAAAGTGCAATCCACATGAAACAGGCATTTCTCGAGAAGTTGGCAACCCATGTATTCAACAATTTTCCGCACCTGGGAAACCGGCTTTGCATCGTATTGCCCAACCGCCGGGCTGGCTTATTTTTAAAACGCTACCTGGCTCAGCAACATGCAAAACCGGTGTGGGCCCCCGACATCTTACCCATTGAAGACTTTACATCCCGGCTGAGTAGATATACTACGCCCGATACCCTCCAGCAGATGAGTGCAATATATCAGGCCCATCAACAAATCGAGAGAGAGGAACCGCTTGATTTTGATGAATTTTATGCACGGGCTTACGGTATGTTGCACGACTTTGAAGAGATCGACCATTATCTGGCCGATGTGGATCAACTGTTTGATTACCTGAGCGAAAGCAAGGCTATTGCACTCTGGAATGTGCAGAACGAACCTCTCACCACTTTCGAAAAAAACTACCTGGAGTTTTTCAGCGCTATGAAGCTGTATTACAGGATTTTCCGTCAGGAATTGCTTAACCGTAAACTGGCCACACAGGGCATGAGTACGCGAATACTGGTGGAATCAGAAAACCCACCTCTTACACAACCCTGGGAGCACATTATTTTTGCCGGCTTCAATGCGCTTACGCCGGCTCAGCTTAGCCTGATAAAGATGTTGACCGCACACAATAAGGCAAGCCTGATGTGGGATGCAGATACATGGTTTATGGACAACGAGTTACAAGAGGCCGGCACTTTTTTGCGCCAATATCGTAAAGATAAGGATTTGGGCGACTTTGGAGATGTGGGGGATCATTTTAAAGAATCAGCCCATGCCATTGAAATCATTGGAGTACCCGGTAGTACTGGTCAGGCAAACATAGCCGGACACCTCATTAAAAAGTTACTGGAGACGAATGAAAACGCCCTTTCCACCACCGCTGTTATTCTTGCCGATGAAAACCTGTTGCTTCCCCTGCTCAATTGCATACCGGCAGAAGCCGGAACTTTCAACATAACCATGGGTTATCCGCTCACGCAATCACCACTATATCAGCTTTTTAACAACATCATTACACTTCATGTTAATGCTGCGAACAATTCTTTCCGCTATTACTACAAGGATTTATTAAGTATACTGCGGCACCCCTTTGCCGGTTCGCTATTTAGCCCGCAACACCGTGAGGCACTTATCACCCGGATATTACAAAGTAAGCGTTCCTATTACGCTTTAAATGATTTAAAGCTAAACGCTTTTTCCGACCCATCCTTTCAACAGGAAATTGAGCTGATTGCGACGCCCTGTAGCAGTGCATCCGCACTGGCGGAACTGCTTCAGCAATGCATTGCACGTGTAAAATCGGTATTGACTGCCGGTGAAAAGAAAATGCAGGCCGACGTAGAAATATTGTTTAATCTTTCGCGCATTCTCAACCGGCTACAGCAGTTTATTAGCAGCAACACCACGTTTGCAACCCGGCTGAGCACGTTTCAGTTGTTATTTTCAGATGCAGCCCGTCAGATGCCTGTGGCCTTTTATGGAGAACCGCTTCAGGGCATTCAGATTATGGGGTTGCTGGAAAGCCGAACCCTTGATTTTGATAACATCATCCTACTCTCGGCTAACGAGGGCATTTTACCTTCGGCCAAACCACAACCGGGCTACATTCCTTTCGATGTAAGGATGCACTTCGGGTTGCCCACCCATAGGGATCAACAAGCCATATACGCCTATCATTTTTACCGTTTGCTGATGCGAAGCCGCAATGCATGGTTGATATACAACAGCGAATCCGATCAGCTTGGGGGCGGGGAACGCAGCCGTTTTTTGGCTCAGATTCAAATTGAGATGCCTGCCTACTCTTCACAGGTACACATTACTGAATCCACGCCTTCCCTCACTGCCGGCTACAACCCGGTAGCCAACATCGAAGTACCAAAAAACGAACAAATTATAGAACGTCTGCATGAACTTGCACGAAAGGGGTTTTCACCCACTTCACTCAGCAGCTACCTGAATTGCAGCCTTAGGTTTTATTTTAATTATGTGCTTCGGCTCAATGAAACCGAAGAAGCAGAAGAGCATATTGATCATCGCACGCTGGGAACAGTAGTTCATGCTGCCATGCAAAATGTGATGCAACCCCTGCTTAACCAACATATAACCGCCGACAAGCTGAAAGCTGTGAGTAAAAATATAGATACGGAAGTGAGTAAGGCTTTTAGACACCATTTTCCGGAAGGAGATATTGAAACCGGCCGTAATTTACTGATAGCGACCCTGGCTAAAAAGTGGGTAACCCTTGCATTGGAAAAAGAAATCAGCGCTGCCGGACAGTCAGCAAAAGTCATACTGCTTGAACTGGAAAAATCACTGAGAAGAACCATTCAAATACCCTCAGCAGCGGGCAGCTTCGATGTGGCGCTCACCGGTCAGGCGGACAGAATAGATCTGTGCAACAATGAGCTTTTAATCATTGATTACAAAACAGGTAAAGTTGCAGCACATGAGCTGAGAATCAAATCGTTGGATGAAATTTTTGATACTGAAAAGCAGGTAAAAGAAAAAGCATTTCAATTGCTGTTTTATATCTATCTGGCAAAGGGAGATGCAATACTTTCGTTGAAATCCGGAAATGTAAATGCTGCCCTTTTTAGTTTCCGGTCTATTGCCGAAGGCAAACAAACACTTAACTTTACGGGAGACACTGCCTCTCTTATGGAATTATTTGAGCAAGAGCTCATTGATTTGATCGCGGAAATTTTTAATCCGGAAATTGCTTTTACTCAAACGACCAACGAGAAGTCCTGCGCATTTTGCGCATTTAAGGAGATCTGTCAGAGATAAACCCGCAACGGATATGCCAGGCAGGAGGATTGACTGACTTTAGCTGGGATGAACAACGCACTGAAGCATCAGCATCACCACAGAATTAAAAATATACCTCAACACGGAATTGAAAGCGGGGATGCACTTTTACCGCAATTCGCTACTGCGGGTGCATCAATGCGCCTCCAGCCAGTTGTTCCCGGTACTCATCTCCACCACGAGCGGCACTTCCAGTTGAATGGCATTTTTCATAAATTTATCAACCAGCTCCTTGACAACCTCAACCTCGCCAAGATGTACATCGAACACGAGTTCGTCATGCACCTGCATTATCATGCGGGAGCGTAGCTTCAGGTGTTGAAATTCGCGCTGTATGTTTATCATGGCTATTTTTATCATATCGGCAGAAGATCCCTGAATGGGTGCATTTATGGCATTTCGTTCAGCAAAACCGCGAACAATGGCATTGGCAGAATTAATGTCGCGCAGATAACGGCGCCGCTTCATCAAGGTTTCCACGTAACCGTTTTCTTTTGCAAACAATATGGTATCATCCATGTACTTTTTTATTCCCGTGAAACGCTCAAAATATTGTTGGATTATATCTGCGGCTTCGCGGCGTGGAATGCCAAGCCGTTCCGAAAGGCCAAAGGCAGAGATACCATAGATGATTCCAAAATTCACCGTTTTGGCATTGCGACGCATCTCTTTGCTTACTGAATCCAAAGCTATGTTGTAAATACGGGCCGCGGTGGCTTCATGTATATCCAACCCATCCCTGAAGGCCTGTTGCATGGCTTCATCACCACTGATGTGGGCAATTATTCTCAATTCTATTTGAGAATAGTCGGCAGAAAGCAGCGTATAATTATCATTTCGCGGAACAAAAGCCTTGCGTATTTCTCGTCCCCGCTCTGTACGTATGGGAATGTTCTGAAGATTGGGGTTGTTTGAGCTCAGACGCCCCGTGGCAGCTACAGCCTGATTGTATGAAGTGTGAATACGGCCGGTACGCGGGTTAACCAGCAATGGCAGTGCATCAACATATGTTGACTTTAGCTTAGTAAGAGAGCGGTATTCCAAAATAAGTTCAACAACCGGATGTTTATGGATGAGCTTTTGCAACACATCTTCACTGGTTGAATGTTGCTTTGTTTTGGTTTTTTTAGTCTTTTCTGACAACTGCAACCTATCAAAAAGCACTTCACCCAATTGCTTTGGTGAGGCGATGTTAAATTCAACGCCACACAACGTAAATATCTGTTGCTCCACAGCATGTATCTCTTGCTGAAGTTCCTGAGAATACTGATTCAGGTTGTTGCTGTCAATTTTTACGCCCTCAGCCTCCATGGCTGCCAGCACCTTCACCAAAGGCATTTCAATTTCATCAAAAAGTTCACGGGTATTGGTATCCTGAAGCATGGGTTCCAGCACATTTCTGAGCTGAAGCGTAATATCAGCATCTTCGCAGGCGTATTCTTTCAACTGCTCCATTGCCACCACACGCATGGACAACTGATTTTTACCTCTTTTTCCAATCAGCTCTTCAATGGGAACAGGATCATACCGGAGATAGGTTCTTGCCAGAAAATCCATGCTGTGCCGCTGGTCCGGTTCAATGAGATAATGGGCTATCATGGTATCGAAGAGTGGACCATTTACCTCTGTTTCATACCACTTGAGCACAGAAATATCATACTTTAGGTTTTGCCCGGTTTTTTCAATCTTTTCATTGCCAAACACTTCCGCAAACTCCTGTACAATCTTTAAAGCCTCATCGTATTTGGGTGGTATGGGCACAAACCAGGCTTCGCCCGGTTTGGTGGCAAAGGACAAGCCAACCAATTCCACATTATTGGCATCCAGGCCAGTGGTTTCCGTGTCAAAACAAAACATATAGGAGGCAGAAAGATGCTCAATAAGCTTTTTTCTTGCTTCAACTGTATCAACAAGATAGTAATTGTGCTTTACCTGACCGATATTATCCATATTGTCCGACAGCTCCAATGTTTGTGCTGCTGCTTCGAACAGATTGGGTTGAGTTGATTTGGATGCATCCTTTTCCAGATCGGCAAACACCCGGTTGGCAAAGGTGACAAATTCAATTTCTGCGAAGAGGGCCTTCAGTGCCGGGATATCAGGGTTTCCCATTTTCAGCGCATCCGGATCAAAGGCAATGGGGACATCCAAAATGATGGTTGCCAGTTGCCTGGAGAGCAATGCCTGTTCACTGTGCTCAATAACCTTTTTGCGCAGCGATTCTTTTTCAATCTTATGCGCATTTTCAATAAGATTCTCCACAGAATCAAACTCCTGAATTAGTTTTCGGGCCGTAACTTCACCCACACCGGGAATGCCCGGTATATTGTCCGAGGTATCACCCCAC
>JAQVEI010000055.1 GCA_028697695.1 Lentimicrobiaceae bacterium | reverse complement strand
CCATTATCCATAGTGCCAAACCGGTGTTGAATAACCATTTCGAGCGTGTTTTTTGGCTGAATGGTGGCAGTAGCATTGTCGAATATCAAACCGCTTTCAAACGCAGGCCTGGCCGGACGGGCTGTTGGTTTGTCTTCCGTATCGGCTTCCTGTGCTACACCGCTTGCCGAAAACAGCAGCATAATTGCCAGGAGTTGAAGTGTGCTGATGATTTTACTGTTTCTCATAATATTGTTGACTGGTTTGGATATTATTTATCAGTTGTTCTTTGCCCCCTGCTCAATCCATGCCCGTATTATCCTTGTCTGGTCCGGCGTTGAGTATTTTTTCATGCTGCCCGAAGCCATACTTGTATATAGTAAGCTGTTGGCAGGCTCATTGGCCGAAACCATGTTGAGTTTCATTAAGCTTTGGTAAGCATTTTCGGCAGTCAGGTCCGGAGGTACTGCCCCTGTTACATGGCAACCGGAAAAGCCACAACTGGAGTTAAAGATGGGTATCACATCATCCTTAAAGCTTACCTCCTCCAATATCGGGCTGTCATCAAACTCGATAAATTCGTATTCGCATCCGCTTAGAGCGATTCCTGCAAAGAAGATCCCCAGTAAAAAGGTGAAAAAACAAGTTTTTATTTTCGTCTGAGTTAGATGTTGTTTTATACACATCAAAGAAACTATTGATTTGTATATGGTAAAGGTAAAATAAAATGATATATTTGTAGGGCATTATTGATAAATGTTATTGCCGGTGTTGATTTATATCAACAAAGCAGGGTAAAATTTCATTTTATCAGAGGTATCTGATTAATAAATAATGCTTTACAACAAATAAAAGGTTACGATGGCTAATTTAAATTCAAATGGATGCGTAGACTGCCGAAAGCGCTCTGATATGTTTAAGAATCTCAATCCGGGTGAACTTGAACATGTTGATATGTGTAGGGTGAAAATGCACTACAATGTGGGTGAGATGATTTTTAAGCAGGGTTCTCCCTGTTATGATTTTGTATGCGTTACTTCCGGGCTGGTTAAATTATACGTTGAAAACGGTTCTGATAGAAGACTCATTATTGGATTTGCCAAGCCTGTTGATTATATTTTTGTGCCGGGAGCTTATGTGGATAAAAGACATCATTTTAGTGCAATGGCCTGTGAGGAAACTACTGCCTGTCTTGTTGAAGCTGAAATAATACAAGGGCTCATTAAAACCAAGCCCGACTTCAGCTATCAATCCATTAGTAAGATAAGCGCACAGGCAATTAATTTGTTTGAACAACTTACCAATCTTACCCAGAAACAAATGCCTGGCCGCATGGCCGATATGTTGATAAATCTTTCAACCAAAGTTTATGAATCAAATCCCTTTTTTACACATTTAAGCCGTCAGGATTTTGCCGACCTCTCGGGCATGACCAAAGAAAGTGCTATACGGGTTCTCAAAATCTTTAAAGATGATGGGCTGATTAAAATCGAAGGGGATTTAATCCATATATTGGATATGCCCCGGCTTGAAGGCATTAGCCGAAATGGTTGAGGAGTGGATGCAGGAAGTTAGTTGATGTTGTTTTCGCGGTTGATACAGTTCACCAAAACAGTTCTCGTGATAATCGATAATTGTAAAAAATAGGCCGATTTACTGTTGAATATAATGTATTTAGTTAGCTCGGGCAGCCATTGTATCAAATGGTTTCGCAGGAAAGTGCATTTGAATTTCTGAATTTCACTGGCCTGGGATGGCTTCGATGCCTCTATCATCAGCAATGATCGGGTATTCAGATGGCGGATGAAGTCAAGCTCATTGCACAAATGGTCTAACGCATAAGCCGTGAATTCCCTGCCAAACTCATGAGATTCATATATCCTGCTAAGGTATTCACACAGATCAGGTTCCTGATTCAGGTAGTTGTGCGCATGCAGATAAGGAAACTCTTGCCTGCCTTCCGGATCAAATAGTCTGTGATACTCTTCGCAAAGGTCTTCAATAGTGGCTTTTTTGGCTGAATGCTCTAATTTACAGGCTAGTTTCAGAAATTTGGGTTCGAGCTTCTCAGCAGCAGAAACCAGCGATTGATAGGTTTTTGCCTGTCCATGGTAATCTTCAACAGGAAACCGGAACAATTCTGCAAGTATGCGGTAAGTGGTTAATTGATTTGAAAGGGTTTCCGTTTTCAGCATATAATTAAGTGTCAGGACAACAAAATTAAAGATGCAAATATATGAATATACTTTTGTATTTTATACAAACGTATGCTTAGTAAATCGATAATAATTCAACGCAAAGAATGATTTAAATAGAATGGATTGCTGCACTGCAAATTGTATCAGTAACTGAACAGGTTTACATTGCTGGTGCCGCCAGGATGAATAGTAAAGCTGTTTTCAATGGTGTACATAGAGCGTTCTGCATTTTTAGACCGGTAAATGACCCGGTAGTTGCCGGGTTGCAGTACGAGGGTTTCTTGCAGTACATTCTCCCGGAGTTCATATATCCATTCAAGGCGATTGTTTCGTTCCACATACAAACTGCCATAGCCGTTTACACTTTTTCGGATGACAACTATACCAGGCAAGGGTATGTCTATAGTGGTGGTTTGGCCTTGTTTTATCTGAACATCATTCATATAAATCCGCGGCAGCGTGAGTATCTCTAAATCATAGCTGCCACATAAGTACCTTTTAATGTCGCCGAAATTCTGCACGTTCAGGGTTTCTTTGTTGCCACTTTTATGAATGATGGCATACAGGTTTTTCACAATGCGGTCATTGGGTCCAATCTTTAAATCGAGATAACCCTGGGGGGCGCTGATTAGTAAGGTAAGATGTCTGCCAGGTTCCGGGACAATGCTATCTACAAATATTGGTGGAACCGTGTTTACTACCATATCATAAGCCAGCATGGGATCTATAATCAGGGTATCGGGTAATCCCCTGTGATTAAGCGTATGCATGAAGTTGTACTTCATCTTTTTCGAGGCGTGATCATAGAATGTCAGGTTCACGTTGGTTTCGGTGGCATGATTGCGACTGTCGAGAAGGTTCACCTGCATGGTGGTTTGATGAAGCGCCTGTGATATAGCATTATTAAGCGCTTTTTGAAAAGCGTTTTCACTGGAAGCATCAAAATAGGTGCCTACACAATCAAAAGCCTTTTTAAAATCGCGTCCGATACCTATAATAAATGGCTTCATGGCAACCCCATGCTTTTGAAGTTCTGCCGAGGCCTGACATGGATCACCTCCGCATTCTTCAATACCATCGGTTATCAAAATAATGATATTGCGGCAATTATCGCATGGCGGAAAATCATTTACTGCCTGTTGAAGCGCGTAGGCAATGGGTGTGGTACCTTTAGGAGTTAAGGCCATTATCTTGTTTTTTACCCGCGGTATGTTGTCCGGGCTAAACGGTACTTCGAGCCGGGTGTCATAACAATCGGGTGGGGGGTAGGTCTTTTGATGCCCATATACCCTTAAAGCTATTTCCAGATTTTTGAAGGTGGCCAGGCTGTCCAGTAAACCGCTCATCAATTTTTTTGCAATGTTCATTTTTACATCACTCTGCCAGCGGCCGTACATGCTTTGTGATGCATCAAAAACAAAAAGAATGCGATTTAATGGCTCTTTCTTCTCATTTTTAACCCCACCCTGTGCACAAGCAATTAATGGCATAAAAAAGAAAAAAAGAAAAATAATTTTTAATTTAACTGCCATATCAGTGCATTAACGGGTTTAAAAATAAACACTGAAATTAATTATATATTGGTATACACCTTAATTATTGGCGAAAATATGTTTTTTTACCGATAAAATGCGAACACTTTGTTAAAAAAGTTTTTCTCAAGATACTTAAAACTAACTTTGGCGTTTGTTATTATAATTTTATCACCTAATCCTCTGTTGAAATTTATGAGACCTCTTCAATTGCTGTTTTTTAAGATTTTTTCCGGTATTTTACTTTTCGCTTTACATTTTAATGCTGCTAACGCACAAACGCAGATGCCCCCGGCATCTTCATGGGTAGATTCGGTTTTCAACAGTCTTTCACCCGATGAGAGAATTGCCCAGTTGTTTATGATAAGAGCCTATTCAAATCGCGATACAGCATATGAGGCATCATTGATGAGACAAATTGTTGATTTAAACATAGGTGGCGTTTGTTTCTTCCAGGGAGGGCCGGCCCGGCAGCTTATTTATACCAATAAGCTACAGGCTGCTGCACCTACGCCTTTGCTTGTGGCCATTGATGCCGAATGGGGTTTGGCCATGCGCCTTGACAGTGTAGGATTGTTGCCCAAACAAATGACCATGGGTGCGGTGGATAACAATGCATCAATATATGAGATGGGTAAGCAGGTGGCCCGGCAGTGTCAACGTATCGGGGTTCATATGAACTTTGCGCCTGTCATAGATGTAAACAACAACCCTGCGAACCCTGTCATAAATGCGAGATCATTTGGCGAGCAAAGAGAAAATGTTGCCGATAAAGCTTATTGGTACATGAAAGGCATGCAAGACGGTGGAATTATAGCTGTAGCCAAGCATTTTCCGGGCCATGGAGATACCGAATCTGATTCACATTACACCCTGCCACTTATCAATAAACCGTTAGAAGCATTGGATACTCTCGAACTTTTTCCATTTAAATATCTGATAAAGCATGGGGTGAAAGGTATAATGGTGGCACATTTGAGGGTGCCTGCCCTTGACACCGCAGCCAAATCCATTACTTCGCTTTCCAGGCCCGTAATTACCACCCTGCTCCGCGAAAAAATGGGATTTAAAGGACTGGTGATTACCGATGGTATGGATATGAAAGGTTTAACTGCATATGCTGATCCGGGAATGGTAGAAACCAATGCCCTTTTGGCCGGAAATGATATTCTCCTCCTGCCGGTAGATGCTTATGCTGCTCTGGCAAATATACGGCGCTCCATTGACAGTGGCCGGATTGATCAACAACTCATCGATGAAAAATGTCGTCGCGTGTTGCAGTGGAAATTTGAGAGCGGACTCGCAAATTATACCCCATGTAAAATAGCAAATCTTGACAAGGATTTAAACAATCCTCAGGCCCGGCTTGTTGCCGGCAGATTAAACAGTGAGGCCATTACACTCGTGAATGACCCGGAAAATTTGCTGCCCATCAGGCAGTTGGATACTTTAAAAATTGCCAGTCTGATTGTTGGAGATACCCTCCTTTCGCCCTTTCAACAAAGATTGGACGATTACGCCCCTGTCACCCATTTTAACCTGTTGTGGGATCCATCTGTCGCACAATGCGACTCTGTGATGAAATTACTTGAGCCCTATAATCTGGTGATTGCCGGTTTTGTAAAAACAAGCGATTTGCCAGCTAAAAATTTTGGAATATCCCACAGTGCAGCAAGACTCATTGATACCTTAAGTACGCTTAAACCCACGGTACTCACTCTATTTACCAGTCCATACAGTGCCGCTATGTTCAAAAATGCTTTAACCAACGCAAGCGTGGTGGTTAGTTATCAGGATAACCCGCTTATGCAGGATCTTACGGCCCAGGCAATATTTGGTGCTATCGGAATACAGGGTAAGCTGCCTGTTTCCATCAATTCTATCCACCGTTCAGGCGACGCGATGGTCTGTTCACCCATAGGCCGGCTTTCGTTCGATATTCCGGAGAGTGAGCAAATTCCTTCTTCCAGCCTGGCGGCTATTGATACCATTATGCAGCAGGCCATACGGGATAGTGTCTTTCCGGGAGCCCAGGTTTTAGTGGCTTACAAAGGAAAAGTAATTTACCGTCATGCTTTTGGTGCTAAAACCTATGGTTTTTCTGAACTTATTGCAAATGATGATTTGTATGATCTGGCTTCCTTAACCAAGATACTCGGAACAACCCTGACAGCTATGAATTTAACGCAAAATGATATGATCAATCTGGATATGCCCTTGAGCAAGTATTTTCCGGAGCTGTTGAATTCAAACAAGAAAGAAATGAGTGTCAGGGCTATAATGGCCCATCATGCCAGATTGCAGCCTTACATTCCTTTTTATCGTCAGTTGATGCAAAGAAGGCTTACCGACACTACTCTTTTTGCAGCCCGTTATAGTATTGATTATCCGCACAGAGTAGCCGATGGAATATATGTACGTGCAGATATTCCTGATGCTATTGTTGACTCCATCATAGCTTCGCCATTGATAAAAACCCTGGAATACAAATACAGTGATTTGGGCTTTATTCTGCTATCCCGGGCTTTTGAGCTCTTAACAGACCAACCCGCTGATGTATATCTCCACAGTCAGTTTTACAAAAAACTGGGGTTAACTACTTTGGGATATCGTCCGCGTGATAATTTTAGCATCAAGCGCATAGTGCCAACAGAAAATGATAAATTTTTCAGGCAGCAGTTGATTATTGGTGATGTACACGATCAGACTGCGGCCCTGATGGGCGGTGTTGCCGGACATGCCGGTCTTTTTTCCGATGCACTGGATGTAGCTATTGTTATGCAGATGTTGGTAAATAATGGTACTTACGCTGGTGAAAGGTTCTTTGACCCGGAGATTGTCAATGAGTTTACCTCAACCCAATATGCCTGGAACAACAATCGCAGGGCGCTTGGCTTTGATAAACCCGGTGCAAAAGGTCAACCCGGCCCCACATGTGATGCTGCACCAGCTACGAGTTTCGGCCACAGCGGGTTTACCGGAACCTATACCTGGGCTGACCCGGAAAATGAATTGGTTTACGTGTTTTTAAGCAATCGGGTACACCCTGATGCCGATAACAATAAGCTCGTGAAACAAAATATCCGCACCCGGATACAACAAATTATCTACGATGCCATAGAAATGACGAGGCAGCCTGAATAGAATTCAGGTTTTTGGAATATAATTCTAAGCACCACTTTCCGGCTAAATAATTAAAAAGCGTCCGCTTTTTATACTGTTGGAAGTGATAACCCTGAGCAGGTAGATGCCTTTAGCCAGGGAGTTTCCTATGGAGATTGCTGCTGAAGCAGGAATTTGGCCACCTCCTATCAATTCCCCGTTGTAATTCAGGATTTGATACTTCATCCCTGAATATAATTCATTTATCCGGAGCGTTTGGTCTGCAGAAACCGGATTTGGGTATATGAAGAGCGACTTTTCGGTATGGCCTGTTTGGTTCAAACCTGTGGTGTTGGCAGGCCTCAACCTGACAATGCGATCGTCTCCCGGTTTTGGTGTTCCACGACCATCGCGGTTGCTTACTGCCAGGTAAACATCGCCGTTGGGTGCAATACACACATCGCGCAAGCGTCCCCATGTATTTTTAAAGTATTCCGTTACCTCTGTAATTGCAGTGCCCTCGTCGTTTAATTTCAGCGCATATAGCGTTGAGGCTTTCAGGGTGGTCATCAGCAGACAGTTCTGCCATTCGGTGATAGCCTGATGATGATAATGGTCAATGCCGGCAACAGCCAGGGTAGGTGTCCAGGCATGGAGGGGTTCGCGTACATTGTGCTCCGCGCAAAACGCTATCTCCTCCGGTGTTTCACAAAAACCAACTACATCGGGCCAGCCATAGTTGCGCCCTCTTTCTATAATGTTTACCTCGTCATCACTGCTGGGTCCGTGTTCTGAGGCATAAAGGGTACCATCAGGTGCAAATACCAGCCCTTGTGAGTTGCGCAACCCATAAGCCCACACATAGCTTCCTGGAAATGGATTGTCGGCCGGAATACTCCCATCATCGTTCAAACGTAAAATCTTGCCTGCCAGCACATTTAAATTTTGCGAATTGGGCGTAAATCCGGCATCACCGGTTGACATATACAATTTATCATCAGGGCCAAATGCCAGGCGGCTACCATCGTGATATGAGTTGGCCGGAATATCCGTAAGCAGTATCTCGGGCTGGATTAACTGATTTCCGTCCCAGGTATACCTCACCAGTCTCTCGCGTATCATTGGGCTGTCAAGATAGGTGTATACGAGATAAACATACGGCATGGTGGAGAAATCAGGATGAAAGGCCATGCCAAGCAAGCCGGATTCTCCCTTTTGATAAACCTCCGGAATGTGAAGTACCACCACATTATTACCATTCCCGGGATTAGCACGGTTTACCCGGCCTTCGCGTTCTGTGAACCAAAGCTGATCATCGGGGCCCCAGGTCAACTCCCAGGGAGTGGAAATATTTTGTACAATGGTTAATGTATCCAATTCACTGTTTTGCGGATTGATTTGAGAGTTGGATGACTTACTGCAACCCCATGTAAAAATCAGCATCAGAAAAAGCATGAAGGCCATAGGCAAGTTGAATGGCCATGGTATGGGATGTAGTTTCATTTTTTTAAAATTTTTTAAGCGTTTATCATGGAATAGTCTTGTTTCTACCACTTAAAATATGCTCAACATAGAGTACTTTGCCAACAGCCGGACGCATAATTTCCCTTGAAATTGCACTTATACATGAGACAATACTTAGGTAAAGTGATGCACTTATTTGGTGTTCAAGTGGTAAAATAGCTTGTAAAACAGAGGTATAACATCGAAATGGAAAGATTGTTGAAAGTTCATCTGAATGAATAATCAAATTACTGTATCATAGGATGCCAAATAAAGAAAAAATTAATTTATCTTTGCGGCGCATTAACCGCGGATGTGGCGTAATTGGTAGCCGCGCCAGACTTAGGATCTGGTGCCGAGAGGCGTGGGGGTTCGAGTCCCTTCATCCGCACAATAATGATGTTCTGAGTTGAGCATCAAACTATTATAAATTCTCTCCTAAAGTTTTTCTGCATGTTCGGGAGAAAATACCTAAAACCGGCAAGTGTGACTTCGACAAGGAGTTGTGAGAAATTCTGGTTTTCAACTTTCAGCTATTGCTTTTTGACTATAAGTTTATTTTTCCTTACAGAAAATTTTCAATTTTCAAATCAATATTTAATTTATGGACCAGGAAATACCTGTGAGTAACACGCCCTCCTTAATGATTCCATCTGATTGGAAACTTATCTATAAATTAGGTGCTATAGCAGCATTAATTATATTTCCTCTGGGCATTCTGGATTTGATATTTACTTTTCTTCCGGGCGGCGCCACACCTGAGCCCGGAAAGGGGAGTGTAAAACAGTGGTTTGAGCTTTTCAATAAAGATATCTTTTTGGGGCTGAGGGCCCTGGGTATTTTTAATGTAATAAATTCAATATTGGGAATACTTGTTTTTATGGCCCTGTATGGAGCTCATCGCCGGTTAAGCAAGCCGCTGGCCATGTTGGCCATGCTGTTGTTTTTGGTGGGAGCCTCAGTTTATGTGTCCCACAATCCGGCGTTTGCCATGCTCACCTTAAGCAATAAATATGCGGCAGCCACAACCGATTATCAGCGTTCTTTGCTCTCTGCTGCCGGCGAAGCGCTATTGGCCGGCTCCGAAGATTTTACACCAGGCTCTTTTTTCGGTTTGGTTCTGTTAAATATGGGCGGACTTCTCATTTCTATTGTCATGATCCTTAACCGACGTTTTCACACGATTACCGGTTGGATGGGAT
>JAQVEI010000054.1 GCA_028697695.1 Lentimicrobiaceae bacterium | reverse complement strand
CGGCTGAGCAATATAAGAACGGTGTGAAAGTGGTGACCCTGTTTGCTGAACGCAATCAGCCCAATGCCAAGGTTATGGATATGGGTTTGCGAAAAGCAACCAATCAGCTAAAATCAGCGGAGCAGGCCTACGAGATTCTTCTGTTAGATAGAGAAGGTTTTATTACTGAGGGCAGCCGTTCCAATGTTTTTTTTATAAAAGAAAACAAGCTGATGACTCCGCCTCTGGGTACTGTATTGGGTGGCGTAACCCGAAAATACATTATTGAGCTTGCCGCGAAAAATGAAATTGATTTCACAGAAGCCTATGTAAACCAGAGTGAATTAACACGTATAGAAGCCATCTTTATTTCAGGTACATCACGGCAGGTGCTGCCGGTGAATCTAATCAACGATATGGCCTATCAAACCAATCACCCTATAATCCGGCTACTGCAAGAGGCGTTTACAGCGGAGGTGAATCAATATGTTGCTGCCCATACTTCCCGGTGAATTGCTGAATTTGAGTATCTGATTGTGTTTTTAGTGTCTTTCGCCCTCCAATAGGGTTTTGCAGGGATTGCTCCGACTGAGATAGTGCTTTTCAGGCAAAGCATCTTTGAGGGCAACAAAAAAACCGCCTCAAAATTGTTTTTGAGACGGTTTTTCAAGAAGCTTCATTCACTGCTAATGATTAGAGCACCGAAATGTCATACATTTCCTTGGCGTAAGCTCCGGCATTTAACTTTTCCCTCACCTCATTGTATGCTTTAATGGTATAATCCACATCTTTGAGGGTGTGTACTGCTGTTGGAATAAGTCTGAGCAGAATAACATCCTTTGGTACAACGGGGTAGGTAACTATTGAACAGAATATATTGTAGTTTTCACGCAGATCCACTGTAATTTGTGTAGCTTCGGGTATGCCACCTTCAAGCAGCACGGGAGTAACGGGTGTGCTTGCAGGCCCCAGATTAAAGCCGGCGTTGCGTAAGCCACTTTGAAGGGCATTTACTATTTTCCACAAATTGTCTTTAAGCTCCGGTTGACGGCGAATAATCTCCATGCGTTTGAGTGCGCCAATTACTATGGGCATAGGCAATGATTTGGCAAAGGTTTGGGAGCGCATGTTGTGGCGCAGATAGTCCACCACGCTGTGTTTGGTTGCTACAAAGGCACCAATGCCCGCTATTGCCTTAGCAAAAGTTCCGAAATAAATATCTACTTCATCCATCACGTTTTGCTCCTGATGTGTTCCTGCACCTGTAGCTCCCATGGTACCAAAACCATGTGCATCGTCAACCAATAGCCGGAAATTAAACTCCTTTTTCATGGCTGCTATCTCTTTCAGGTTTCCCTGATCGCCGGTCATACCATAAACACCTTCGGTGATTACAAGAATTCCGCCACCGCTTTCGCCGGTTAATTTGGTTGCCCGCTCAAGCTGAATACGCAGGTTTTCCATGTTATTATGGGGAAAAACAAACCTTTTTCCCATATGCAAACGAGCGCCATCAATAATACAGGCATGAGCTTCACTATCATACACAATCACATCGTGGCGGTCAACCAGGCTGTCGATTAAGGACACCATCCCCTGATAGCCGTAGTTTAATAAGAAAGCATCTTCTTTGCCCACAAAATCGGCAAGCTCCCTTTCAAGTTGTTCATGATAAACCGTTTGACCCGACATCATGCGGGCACCCATAGGATAGGCAAGGCCCCAGTCGCGGGCTGCTTTTGCATCGGTTTCTCTAACCTCGGGATGATTGGCCAGGCCTAAATAGTTGTTTAGACTCCAAACCAATACCTCTTTGCCCCTGAACTTCATGTAGTTACTTATTTCCCCTTCAAGTTTAGGGAACATAAAATACCCATCGGCACGGTCGGCATATTTTCCCAATGGGCCTAAATTCTGAATTCTCTTTTCGAAAAGATCCACAGCGTATAATTTAAAATGAATAAAGCTGAATTTGGCCGCAAAGCTATCACTTTTTTTTGACCCTTGAAAAGTTCTTAAGCAATTGCACCTGAATTATTATGAACTTTAACAGAAAAGGGATGTTTAGATATGCATAAAAAAAGAATATGGAATATCCCGTAAGTGTCTTCTGGTTCCGGCGCGATTTGCGACTCACAGATAATCATGGACTATTCAAGGCGCTGTCATCCAATACTAAAATTTTACCTGTCTTTATTTTCGACAGCCATATTCTCGATGAATTGCCGGCTACCGACAGGAGGGTAAATTTTATTTATCGCAGTATTCAAAAGCTACAGAACGATCTAAAGCGAAAAAACAGGCAATTGATGGTCTATCACGGAGATCCGGTATGGGTGTTTGAAAACTTGTTTGCACAATATCCCATTCAGGCCATTTATACCAACCACGACTATGAGCCTTACGCTGCACAAAGAGATGCTCAGATTGAGCAATTGGCAAGAAAGCATAGGGCTGAATTTTACAGTTTTAAAGATCAGGTAATTTACGAGAAGGGCGAAATCAGTAAACCGGATGGTACCCCATACAAGGTGTTTACTCCCTATGCCAAAGTTTGGAAAAGCCGGCTTGGCGCAGAGGGTATTCCCTATTGGCCTTCAGAGAAGTTGCTGGAGAATCTGCTGCCTGATGTTTCGGTGAAAATGCCCTCGTTGGAAGAGATGAATTTTAAACCGCTGGACTTTGATTATCCTTTGACTGATTTGGTTCCGGACTTGTTGAAAAATTATTCAAAAACCAGAAATTACCCGGCCATGGATGCCACCACCCGTTTGGGAATCCATTTGCGTTTTGGAACACTGAGTGTTCGGGAGGCGGTAAAAGCTGCACTTTTGTACAGTGAAACATGGCTGAATGAATTGATATGGCGTGAGTTTTTCATGCAAATTCTTTATGCTTATCCTCAGGTAACCCATCAATCCTTTAAGCCTGTTTACGATCGCATACCGCTGCGTGATGAGCAGAGCGAGTTCGAGCGCTGGAAGCAGGGAACCACCGGCTTTGCACTCGTTGATGCCGGCATGCGTGAACTGGTACAAACCGGATTTATGCACAACCGGGTGCGCATGGTTACTGCCAGCTTCCTCACAAAGCATCTGTTGATAGACTGGCGATGGGGTGAGGCATGGTTTGCGCTGCATTTGCTGGATTATGAACTCTCAAGCAATAATGGGAACTGGCAGTGGGCAGCCGGTTCAGGATGTGATGCAGCTCCCTATTTCCGGATATTCAATCCCATGGAACAGGCGGCTAAATTTGATGCCGGGCAGGAGTATATCAGAAAATGGATACCTGAATTCAACACCTCTGCCTACCCAAACCCATGATTGATCACGCCATGGCCCGCGAAAGATGTTTGAAAACATACAATCAAACCCTGAAAGCGTGAAAAGAGGTCAACTTCTATATGCCATAGGATGATGCCATAGAAACGGTGACACTATTAACAAAAATTGTATCATTTGAATGTTTGCATTACAGTTAAAATAACTAATTTTGCGCCCATGAATAAAAAGAGCCTTCTTTTGTTGGTCACAACGGTGTTTTTGATCATCACCAGCTGTAGCAAATATCAAAAATTGCTAAAAAGTTCTGATAATGATGCCAAATACGAAAAGGCCATCGAATATTTTGAAGCAGGTGACTATTACCGTGCTATACAGTTGTTTGATCAGCTACAGGCTTTTTTTAGAGGCACCGACCGGGCTGAACGTATAGGATTTTACTATGCTTACGCCCATTACAAACAAAAAGATTATATTCTGGCCAGCTATTATTTTAAACAATTCGCGCGTAATTTTCCCAAGAGCAACAACGCTGAAGAGGCAGCTTACCTGAGCGCGTACTGTAATTATCTGGAGTCGCCTCCATCGAGCCTGGATCAGCAGGTTACCCTGGATGCCATTCAGGATTTACAACTTTTTGTTAATCAATATCCTACAAGCAAACGGGTGGCTGATGCCAATAAACTGATAGATGAACTGAGGTTTAAACTGGAAACCAAAGCATTTGAAATTGCCGAAATGTATTACAATATGGATGATTATAAGGCGGCAATCATCAATTACGAAAATCTGATAAAAGACTTTCCCGATACCAGATACCGGGAGCAGGCTATGTATCGCATAGCTGTATCTTATTATCAGTATGCCGAAAAGAGCATTGAATCCAAAAAGGAAGAACGCTATCAACATACGATTGATGCAGTGAATAATTTTAAAGCAAATTTTTCACAATCCGCCAGGATAAATGAACTGAATATCATTCAGCGAAATGCTGAAAAGAAGATGACTAATTTTTCATAACCAATAACAATCCCATGGATTACAAAAGAGCTAAAATTCCACATCACGCCGTTACGCGTGATATTCGTGAACTAATGGAGCCCACCGGTAATATATACGAAACCGTAGCTATCCTTTCCATACGTGCCAATCAGATTAGCCGTGATATAAAGGAAGAGCTGAACGGCAAGCTTGCCGAGTTTTCTGTTCCCAACGACAATCTGGAAGAAGTTTTTGAGAACCGGGAACAAATAGAGATTGCCAGATATTACGAGCATATTCCTAAGCCCACACTAATAGCCATTAAGGAGTTTCTTTCGGGTGATGTTGCTTTTCGTTACCCCGAAGTAAGCGACCGCGAATAAGTTCGTTTTGCGACAATGCTGGAAGGGAAAAAAATACTTATTGGAGTTACCGGCAGTATTGCTGCCTACAAAATTCCCCTGCTTATCCGCCTGCTTGTTAAAGCTCGTGCTGAAGTTAAGGTGGTAGTAACCCCATGCGCAACAGATTTTGTTACGCCTTTAACACTTTCTACCCTTTCGCAGCGTCCTGTACTGCTTGAGCCTTACAATAAAACGGATGGCAGTTGGCACAGCCATGTGGATTGGGGGCGGTGGGCCGATTTGTTTCTGATTGCCCCGCTTTCAGCCAATACCATGGCAAAGATGGTAGCCGGCATTGCCGATAATTTGCTTACCACTACTTACCTTGCCGCTAAATGCCCGGTGATGTTTGCCCCGGCTATGGATTTGGATATGTACCATCATCCGACTACGCACCGCAATATAGAAACCTTGCGCTCTTTTGGCAATATACTGATCGCTGCCCGCGAAGGTGAACTGGCCAGCGGGTTGACAGGCGTCGGAAGAATGGAGGAACCGGAAGAGATATACCAGCATATATTGAATTTTTTCAGCCAGGAAACACCCCTGAAAGATAAAAAGGTAATGATAAGTGCCGGACCAACCTTCGAGGCTATAGATCCCGTTAGGTACATCGGTAACCACTCTTCCGGAAAAATGGGCTATGCTTTGGCAGAGTATGCTGCGCAATGCGGGGCTGAGGTTATGCTCATCTCAGGACCCGTTCAGCTTAAAGCAGCACATGCTGCCATAAATACCATCCGGGTTAACTCGGCTGCACAAATGGCTGAAGCCTGCCTGCATACTTTTAAAACTGCTGACGTCGCGATCATGTCGGCGGCTGTTGCTGATTATACAGTGAATAAGCCGGAAACCCGGAAAATAAAAAAAACATCCGGCAATCTGACCCTTGAATTAAAGCCTACCACAGATATATTGTCTGAACTGGGTAAAGTTAAACAACCCAATCAATTTCTGGTTGGCTTCGCGCTTGAAACCGATAATGAAATTGAACACGCGCGGCAAAAAATGAATAATAAAAACCTTGACATGATCGTTCTTAATTCATTGAATGATGAAGGAGCAGGATTTGGATTTGATACCAACAAGGTAAGCATCATTCATAAAAATAATGAAAAAACTGAAACCGGCCTGTTGAATAAGGCTCAAATAGCTGCCATCATCATCAATCAGGTGATTGAAAAAATAAAATGACCGGTTAAGCTTGCTGTACTAAAACTTTTCAATGAAATACTTAGCACTTTTAAGTTTCTTCTTTATTTCTGCATTTCACAGCGTTGGGCAGGAATTCAATGTAACCGTTCAGGTTACTTCGCCAAGGGTGGAGGGCACCGAAAAGAAAATTTTCGAAACCCTGCAACAGGAACTCTATGACTTTGTAAACAATCGGCAGTGGTCGAACTACATATACAAGCCTGAGGAGCGCATTGAAGGCACTATACTCATCACGGTTGACCAGCGTTCGGGAGAGGATTTTAAAGGAAAAATCAATCTTGCACTTCGCCGCCCGGTTTATAAGTCTTCTTATAATTCCACCTTGTTTAATTATCTGGACAAGGACTTTGAATTTAAATACATTGAATTTCAGCCACTTGAGTATGCTGATAATGTATATAGTTCGAGCCTCACTTCTACCATTGCCTTTTACTTATATTTATACCTTGGTCTGGATGGCGACTCTTTTGCCCGGATGGGCGGCAGTCCGTATTATGCCAAGGCACAGGAAATTGTAAATATGGGTCAGAATGAAAGAGAAAGAGGCTGGAAAGCTTTTGAAAACCAGAAAAACCGTTACTGGCTCATCGAAAATCTAACCAATCCTGCCTATGCATCCGTACGCGATGCCATGTATAAGTACCATCGCCTGGGGCTTGATTTAATGTCAGATGATGTGGAAGCCGGAAGGGCAGGGGTGAATGAAAGCCTGGAACTTTTGCGCAAAGCCAACCGCGAACGTCCCGGTTTGTTTATACTGCAGCTTTTTCTGGAAGCAAAAAGGGATGAACTGATGAACATATACTCCCAGGCGGCTCCTTTGGATAAAACCAAAGCCGTGAACATCCTTAAGGAAATTGACCCTGCCAACAGTTCAAAATACCAGCGGATACTTGACGCTCCAAAACAATAAATTTATTGTAATATTCCTTTGATTATATTTGCATCTGATTTTGCAACAGAAGGGTTATGCTCACAAGGCTTTACATATCTAATTATGCGCTGATTAAGGAACTGGATATCGCTTTTAAGCAAAACTTTTCCGTAATCACCGGTGAAACCGGTGCCGGTAAATCCATTATCCTTGGGGCTTTGGGCCTGATTCTGGGGCAGCGGGCAGACAACCTCTCATTGCCTGATCCGGAAAGTAAATGTATTATTGAGGGCAGTTTCGATGTGAATAATTATGAACTGGAGCCTTTTTTTACAGAATCTGACCTCGATTATGAAGCCGTGTGCATTATACGGCGCGAGATAACCCCACAAGGCAAATCCAGGGCATTTATCAACGACACTCCTGTAAATTTAACTCAACTCAGAGAACTGGCCGGCCGGCTGGTAGATATACACTCCCAGCATCAGACTTTGTTGTTGCAGGAATCTGCATTTCAATTGTCGGTACTCGATGCGGTAGCGGGGAATAAACCGCTGCGTTCGGATTATATACAGTTGTATAAGGTATTGCGGCAGCAGCAGGCCATGCTTGCTGAACTTAGGGAACGCAATGAAGCTGCCCGTGCCGAATCCGATTATTACGCTTTTTTAAGTGAAGAATTATATCAGGCCGGATTGCAGGCAGGTGAACAGGATGCACTCGAAAATGAAGCTGAAGTGCTGCTGCATGCCATGGAGATTAAGGCGGGATTATTTCAGGCCACCGGCCTGCTTCACAACGAAGATGATAATATTTTAAGGCGGCTGAATGAAGTAAATGCTGCCATGAACAATGTAACACGTTATCATTCGGGGACTGCCGAATTGTTGCAGAGACTGCAGGCTGTAAATATTGAACTTCAGGACATTGCACAAACTATCGAACAGGTGTCAGATCAAATAAGGCATGATCCGCAACGTCTGGATGAAGTAAATGAACGGTTGGGAATTATTTATCAATTACAACAAAAGCATCGTGTACATACCATAGAAGAACTTATACTCCGGCAACAGGAAATTGATCAGCGGCTTGCTGAAACAACTTCCATGGAAAATGAAATTATTGAACTGGAGAAGGAAATTGGTACAAATACCAGTAGATTAAAACAACTGGGTGAAGCCTTGACCGCATCCAGAAAAAAAATAATTCCGCTGGTTGAAAAGGAGGTGTTGACTACCATAAAGCTGCTGGGGATGAAAGATGCCCGCTTTGGAGTGGAGCTTAAGTCATCCGATGGTTTTTTGCGCAACGGTTTTGATGAGGTAAGCTTCCGTTTCAATGCAAATTTGGGATCATCTTTAAATGAACTCTCTAAAGTGGCTTCGGGTGGAGAACTTTCCAGGTTGATGCTGGCCATTAAATCATTGATATCAACCAGTAACTTATTGCCAACCATCATATTTGATGAAATAGACATTGGAATTTCAGGGGATATAGCCGGCAAAGTTGGCCATATTTTGAAAAAAATGTCGCAACAAATGCAGGTAATTGTGATTACTCATTTGCCGCAAATAGCGGGAATGAGCGGGGAACACTTTCAGGTGTATAAAATACAGGAAGCTGGCAAAACATATTCATCCATCAAAAAGCTTAATGATGAAGAACGGGTGGATGAAATAGCCACGATGATAAGCGGAGATGCTGACATGCGGGCTGCTCGCGAAACGGCAAAAGCCCTGCTTCAAAACATTTAATAAAATAATTTGTTTTTTTGGATTAACTGCGGTGCTGCCGCTTAAATATTAAATATGGGATACAATCTACTCAAAGGGAAAAAAGGTATCATTTTCGGAGCCTTAAACGAACAATCTATTGCCTGGAAAGTGGCCGAACGTGCACACGAAGAAGGCGCTGAATTGGTGTTAACCAATACACCCATGGCACTGCGTCTGGGTGAGCTGAATCAATTGGCCGAAAAAACAAATTCGCTGCTTGTGCCAGCCGATGCCACCAGCGTAAGCGACCTGCAAAACCTGTTTGATAAGGCTATGGAACATTGTGGCGGCCAAATAGATTTTGTGTTGCACTCCATCGGCATGTCACCCAATGTTCGTAAAAAGCTGCCCTATGATGACATCAATTATGATTTCTTCTCAAAAACCCTGGATATTTCTGCACTTTCGTTTCATAAAATGATTCAGGTGGCCAAGCAAAAAGATGCCATCAGGGAATGGGGTAGTATTGTAGCACTCTCCTACATCGCTGCGCAGCGAACTTTGTTTGAATATAATGATATGGCCGATGCCAAAGCCATACTCGAAAGTATTGCGCGAAGCTTTGGATATATTTACGGACGGGAAAAGCACGTGCGTATCAATACAATTTCACAATCACCTACGCCCACTACCGCCGGGCAGGGCGTTAAAGGGTTTGGTGCGCTCATGGATTTCACCGAAAGAATGTCGCCGCTTGGAAATGCTACTGCTGATGAATGTGCAGATTATGCCATTACCTTATTTTCTGATCTTACACGTATAGTTACCATGCAAAACCTGTTCAATGACGGCGGGTTCAGCAGCATGGGTATGAGCTCGCGTGCCATGATGCAATACAATAAGAGTCTGGAATGTAAGGAATGTAAAGAAAACCCGCTGAACAATCCGGATGAATTTTAATGCTGCTTCTCTCCTGTATCAATCGTTAATGTATAATGGTGGATAGTGGCCGGCTGCTTTTGTGGCTCATCTGAAGAAACTGTTGGGGTAATATATCGGAAAGTGGTCTCGTTT
>JAQVEI010000053.1 GCA_028697695.1 Lentimicrobiaceae bacterium | reverse complement strand
TGCCGAGATGTTAAGTAAAGTTCGTGAGTTGGTGCCCGACCATTTTTTGCTGGTACCCGGTGTAGGCGCTCAGGGTGGCAGTCTTGCAGAGGTTGCCAGGCATGGACTGAACAAAGACTGTGGTTTACTGGTAAATGCATCCCGAAGTATTCTTTTTGCCTCAGGCGAAATTGATTTTGCCGTTAAAGCTGCCGAAGAAGCTGCAAAAATGCAAAATGAGATGGCTCAAATCCTGGCACACCAAAACATCAGGTAAAAAAAACTTCCCACCGGAAAGATGATGGGAAGTCTGAATTTGGTTTTCAATAAAATTTATTCGACAATATACGTCCAATTGAATTTATCGGGTTCATCACCGTACTGTATGCCCTGCAGACGATTAAAGAGCTTGGTGGAAACAGGCCCTGCTTCGCCGTTTTCACAATAATTATATACATGTCCGGTATCCGGATCATCTATTTTCCTTACCGGAGAAATTACAGCAGCCGTTCCACAGGCGCCTACTTCGTCAAATTCGGCCAATTCCTCAACCGGGACAGGTCTCACCTCTACTTCCATACCCATATCGCGGGCAAGATCCATCAGGCTCTTATTTGTAATGGATGGTAAAATGGTTTCAGATTCGGGAGTAATGTATTTGTTGCCTTTGATGGCGAAAAAGTTGGCCGGGCCGGCTTCATCAATATACTTTTTCTCTTTGGCATCAAGGAACAAGGCGGCAGCATAACCAGCAGCATGCGCCTCCATGCCTGCGGTAAGGCTGGCTGCATAGTTACCTCCTACTTTGTAGCGACCGGTGCCTTTGGGTGCAGCCCGATCATGATCGCGCGCAATTTGCAGAGCAACGGGTTTAAAACCTTCTTTAAAATAAGGACCTACGGGCGTAACAAAAATTAAAAACAAGTACTCATCAGCCGGGCTAACACCAACCCTGGCGCCGGTGCCGATAAGCAGGGGACGCAAATAAAGCGATGCGCCGGTGCCATACGGAGGTATGTATTTTTCGTTCAGCTTCACTACTTTCTTGAGCGCTTCGAGAAACAAATCATGAGGAACTACCGACATCATAATGCCATTTGCCGAGCTTTCCATACGTTTTGCATTCTCTTCCCAGCGAAACAAACGAATTTTACCATCCTTGCCCCGGAATGCTTTCATACCTTCAAAAGCTTCCTGACCGTAATGCAATGCAGAAGCAGCCATATGAATGGGTATAAACTCTGAGGAGGAAACCTCCAATTCTCCCCATTTACCGTTTCTGTAATAACAACGAACGTTGTAATCGGTTTTAATGTAACCGAAGGGTAACCGTGTCCAGTCGAGATCTAACATGATGCTATATTTTATTTAAGTGATTTAATCGCTATCTTTAATGAGGGCTAAATTAGAAACTTTTACCCGATCCGCAAGCGTTAAGATGAATAATATTTTCAAACTGCAAGTCCGGGTTGCCGCTTTTACATATTTTGTCCATTAAAATACATCCACTTTTACAAACCGGATGAATATGCGCAAGTAAAACTCTTTAGATACCCAATGAATCAAATATTCTCACATCAATTTGGTTAAATATCAATGGAGCATCCCGGTCAAGGAGAACTTTAACATTAAGGATACGCAAATATATTTTGTCTCAATCTTTTTTAATCCATTAACTTTGTAAAAACTATCGAACCATAAATGCCTGATGAACAGACTGAATATTTGCTGGCTGTAGATGTCGGAGTTAAAACCGGATTGGCGCTGTTTGACAACACCGGGAAGCTCCACTGGCACCGTTCACACAACATGGGATCAGTACCATCCCTAAGGAAAGCTGCCGACAATATAGCGAAGACGATTCCGGATTTAAAATACATTGTGGCGGAAGGAGGTGGACGAATTGGCCTTGTCTGGAAGAAAGTGGCGCTACGTTACGGAAAAATATTTTTAGCTGCGGATGCCAGAGACTGGAGAAGTGAAATGCTATACTCTCGTGAGCAACGCACTGGACTCACCGCCAAACAAACAGCCATCGAAATGGCCATACATTTTCTGAAAATCAATGGCACACCTCCCCCACAAATACTTATCCATGATTCAGCCGAAGCTATTTTAACAGGCATTTGGTGTTGCCACAAAATCGGATGGATAAAAAAACTGCCCAACTTGCACTAATCAGATTCAATACATCATTTATATGAACCACTTAATGTTAATCATTTTTTGGTGAAAGCAATATTTTTCTAAACTTTTAGATAATGAGATAAATTAATATTACCTTTGTAATGAATACCAATTAAAAATTTTACAGCATAAAGCCAATATAAATGCATCATACTGCTGCACCAAAATCTTATCCGCACACCAGCCAATCTATCATCCGGGATTATGAATTCATTGCTTCCAATTCGCTTGCTACAGCTATTCTTGATGGATTGCCGGTGATAAGTATGCTACTCAACACACAGCGTGAATTGGTTTACGGCAACAAAGCATTGCTAAGTGCTTTGGATATAAATGATCCCAAAGCCCTGCTGGGTATGAAACCAGGTGAATTGTTTGGCTGCAGACATACGCTGGATAATAAAAGTTGTGGCAGCTCAAAAGTATGCGTTACTTGTGGTGCATACAAATCGGCCACCGATTGTATAGATTATGGAGAAAGTGTAGAAGAAGCCACCTTAAACACAACCAACGGCACCCTTAATCTTAATACTACCAGCAAATATATCAATTTTGAAGGGCGTGAATTTATACTGTTTACCATGCAGGACATCAGCAACGAGAAAAAAAGACTGATGCTTGAGCGAATTTTTTATCATGGCATACTAAACACCGCTCACAACATCAGCGGAATGGCTGAATTGCTGATGTCGGGTGATTTTAAAGAAAGTAATGATGAATTTCTCTCCCTGCTTTACAAGGCTTCTTCCCGGATGATTGATGAAATAAATACGCACAGGCTCATATCTTTCGACAAGGAGATAGAGCAGGTGCGTGAGAAGAAAAAAGTGAATTCTTTCGATTTTTTCAATGAAATGAGAATAGAATTCAGTTCATTTACCAATGATGAAAATTTATTTATTCTCGATAACCGCTCTGAATCATTTGACTTTAAAGTAGACAAAGTACTGTTTAACCGGGTGGTAACCAATATGATAAAAAATGCTTTTGAAGCCGAGATGTTGAGCGCACCGGTTACGCTTGGACTTATCCCAATGAAAAACAAGGGGGTAATGGTTTGGGTTCACAATCCTTCTTTCATGGATGAAGATGTTCAGATGCAGGTATTTAACCGTTCCTTCTCTACCAAAAGCAGCGACAGGGGGTTGGGCACCTACAGCATGAAGATCATAACGGAACGTTACCTGAAGGGCAAAATATACTTTACAAGCAAGCCTGGGAGCGGCACTACATTTATCCTCGAAATCCCGGGATAAAACCTTCCGCAATACTTTACTCTTTCATTTCCTGCGACAAAATGGCAGTTTTAGGGCCATGGCACATGCTTTGCGTTGCACCCGGCATCGTTTAAACCTAAAATTTAATAAGTATGCAAACGGGAAAAATTAACGTACAAACGGAAAACATTTTTCCGATCATTAAGAAATTCTTATACTCTGACCACGAGATTTTTCTAAGAGAACTGGTATCCAATGCCGTAGATGCAACCCAAAAACTCAAAACCCTGGCGGGAATGGGAAAATTTAAGGAAGAGCCCGGTGATCTAACCATTGAAGTTTCCATAGATGAGAAAGCAGGCACCCTTACTGTTTCGGACAAAGGCATTGGGATGACTGCCGATGAGGTGGACAAATACATCAATCAGATTGCCTTCTCGGGTGCCGAAGAGTTTATCAAAAAATATAAAGGAAAAAGTGAATCAGATGCAGCTCAGCTTATTGGGCATTTTGGACTTGGATTCTACTCCTCATTTATGGTGGCCAAAAAAGTAGAAATCCGAACCAAAACCTATAAAAAAGGGCCGGGTTCAAAAGCAGTAAAATGGGAATGTGACGGCAGCCCTGAATATACGCTGGAGGAAATTGAAAAAACTGAACGCGGTACAGATATAATACTGCATATAGCCGATGATTCCAAAGAGTTTCTTCAGGAAGCGCGCGTATTGGAATTGCTGAAAAAGTATTGCAAATTTTTGCCTGTCCCTATTCGTTTTGGTAACGAAAAAACATGGGAAAAAATTGAAGGAGAAAAGGACGATAAAGGCAACGACAAATATGATGAGATTGAAAAACCCCGTATCATCAATAATGTAAATCCGGCATGGAAACAAAAACCCGTTGACCTTACGGCTGAAGATTACAAGAATTTTTACCATGAATTGTACCCTTCCACTTTCGAAGAGCCATTATTCAACATACATCTTAACGTTGACTACCCTTTCAACCTTACCGGTATCCTTTACTTCCCCAAAGTAAAGCGCAATATTGAGATACAGAAAGAAAAAATTCAGCTTTACTCCAATCAGGTATTCGTAACGGACTCCGTGGAAGGCATAGTACCGGATTTTCTTACCCTTATGCATGGGGTCCCCGACTCCCCCGATATCCCGTTAAATGTTTCACGCTCCTATCTGCAGAGCGATGCAAACGTTAAAAAGATATCCAACCATATCATGAAAAAGGTGTCCGATAAGCTGGAAGAACTATTTAAAAATGACAGGGCTGATTTTGAGAAAAAATGGGACGACATCCGCATCTTTATTGAATATGGCATTATTTCGGAACCTAAATTCTATGAACGCGCCGAAAAGTTCTGTCTGTTAAAAAACACCAACGACAAGTACTTTACTTTTGAGGAATACAAAAAGCACATTGGCAATGCCCAGGACGATAAAGATAAAAAGACGGTTTACCTGTACACATCAGATGTTCAGGAACAGCATTCCTTTATCGATGCGGCAACCGAACGTGGATACGATGTGTTGGTGATGGATGGCCCGCTCGACAATCATTTTATCAATACACTTGAACAAAAATTTGAAAACACCACTTTTGCACGGGTGGATGCCGATGTAATTGATAAATTGATTGCCAAGGAGGAGCCAATGCCCTCAAAGCTGTCAGAAGATGAAACCGGGAAGCTGAAACCTCTGTTTGAGCAGGCTGCAGGAGAAGCAACCTATACCGTGAGCTTTGAAAGCTTAAGCGAAAATGAGTTGCCGGTTCAAATTACCCGACCTGAGTTTATGCGCCGCATGAAAGACATGTCGATGTTGGGCGGAGGTGCATCATACATGGGGAATTTCCCCGATTCATACAACCTGATTGTAAACAGCAACCATCCGCTGGTAAGCAGGATAAATACAGAAGAAAATGAAGAAGTGCGTAAAAACATGGCTAAACAAATGGTTGATTTGGCCAAATTATCGCAAAACCTGCTTAAAGGCCAGGATTTAACCAACTTTATACGCAGAAGCCTCGGTAACCTTTAAATAATTTTCACGAATGCCCCGCAAAAAAACGGGGCATTTGTTATTATAAATCCTCAACCAACTTGTTTTTTAATTACTTTAGCACGATTAAAACTTTACCGTATGTAAAAATCTTATATTATTCTTTTAGTGGTTATTGGAATTGTTTTGATAGCCATAATGTCTTTAAGTGGGCGATACAATAAATTGGTTACCCAGGAAGAAACGGTGAAAACTGCCTGGTCGCAGGTTGAAAACGTATATCAGCGTCGGGCTGATCTGATTCCCAATCTGGTGAATACTGTAAAAGGATATGCAGATTTTGAAAAAAGCACCCTAACAGCAGTTATTGAAGCCAGGGCCAAAGCCACCAGTACTACGATAAGTCCTGAGAATTTATCCGAATCCAGCCTGCAACAATTCCAGCAGGCCCAGGAAGGTTTAGGTTCTGCCCTCTCCCGCTTGATGGTCGTAGTGGAACGTTATCCTGACCTGAAAGCCAATCAGAATTTTCTAGATCTTCAGGCACAGCTCGAGGGCACTGAAAACCGTATAGCCGTGGAAAGACGTGCATTTAACGAAGCTGTTCAGTCATACAATACAACCATCCGCAGGTTTCCCGATAATATCATTGCCGGTTTGTTTGGTTTCGACCAGAAGCCCTACTTCAAAGCAGATGCAGGAGCCGAAAAAGTACCTGAAGTTCAATTTTAACAGATCCGCTAAGGTAAAATTATGCCAAAATCTGCCAAATCATTTTTCACCAAAGACCAACAGGAAGATATTTTACAGGCTATCCTCAATGCCGAGCTTGACACTTCGGGTGAAATAAGGGTACATATCGAAAGCCAATGCAAGGGAGATGTACTCGAAAGAGCTGCGTACATCTTTAAAAAACTGGAAATGGACAGGACCAAACTCAGAAATGGAGTGCTTTTTTACTTGGCAACCCAAAACCGTTCGTTTGCCATACTTGGCGATTCAGGTATTGATGCTGTGGTACCCGATGATTTCTGGGAAAGTACCAAAGTGCTTATGATTAATCATTTCAGAGAAGATCATTTTGCCGAGGGGCTGATTGCCGGTATTCAGCAGGCTGGGCTTCAGCTCAAAAAGCACTTCCCTTATTCATCAGATGATGTGAATGAGCTTAAAAATGAAATTTCATTTGGCGATAATTAAACTTTAAAGGATAAGATGAGGTTTTTTAGAAAAATTTGCACGCTTTTATTCATGGCTACTATGCTTACCCAGGCATTGTATGTGAGTGCAGACATTCCAAAAAAACCCAATCCGCCAAGGTTGGTCAACGATTTTGCCGGTATTCTTTCTGCTGATGAGCTTGCCCGGCTTGAACATATGCTGGTGGATTACAACGATTCCACTTCAACTCAGATAACCGTAGTTACACTCTCCAGTTTGGATGGTTATGACATTGACGATCTGGCTCAGCGTATCGGCAAAACCTGGGGTGCCGGCCAAAAAGCTTATGACAACGGCATTATTATATTGATAAAGCCCAAATCATCAAGTGAGAAAGGGCAGGCAGCCATCTCAACCGGCTATGGAATGGAAGAGATAATCCCCGATGCAATCGCCAGGCGTATAGTCGACAATGAAATGATTCCTCATTTCAAACAAAATGATTATTATGGGGGTATTGTAGCGGGCGTAAATATTATTATAGACTTTGCATCCAGACGCTTCAAAGCCGAGGACTATCAGGATGATGAAAGCATACTTGATTATATCCTTCCGCTTATTATTTTATTGCTCATAATTTTCTTTATCGGACGTGGCCGTGGAAACCGTCATCACAATATCGGGAGTTCAAACCTGCCTTTTTGGTTGCTTATGTCAATGATGGGTAGTGGTGGCGGACGCAGCTCTTCAAGCGGATGGGGCGGTTCTTCTGGTGGAGGTTTCGGTGGAGGTGGAGGCGGATTCGGCGGATTCGGAGGCGGTGGATTTGGTGGCGGTGGCGCCAGCGGTAGCTGGTAGGTTATAAACTATCTTTTTTTTTCGTTAAAAAATTATCCTCACTATCCCGGGTAATTATTCCCTGTTAATTATTTGAACCAACCGGAAAATTAATTGACATTTTACAAAATCACCATGCTAATATAGCAACCAAGTCCTAAAAGTATATCCTATCTTTATAATAAGCCTTCGTTACATAAAAAAATGTCCCGTTGAAAAAACGGGACTTTAAAAATATTTAGCGGAAAGAGAGGGATTCGAACCCCCGGACCCTCGCAGGTCAACGGTTTTCAAGACCGCCGCAATCGACCACTCTGCCATCTTTCCGGGGGCAAAATTAAATAAATTTTCGTTCCGTGCAACTTTTATAAGAATATAGTTCTACATGAGGATGCAATAAGATTCAAAAAAACTGCTTTAAATAAAAAATCATAGAAAAATTTGGATTATGAACATTAGTTCATTATCTTTGCATCGAACATTAGCTTATAATCAATCAAAATGGCACGCATAAAAAGACCTCGAAAAATACTGAATCCGCCCTCCATAAAAGGATTTAAACCTTATGGATCGGATGCAGATTTAAGATCGGCAGACCCGGTAACCGTGCTATTCGAGGAGTATGAAGCTCTGAGGTTAAGTGATTACGACAGGTTAAATCATCATCAGGCTTCGATAATGATGGGCGTTTCCCGCCCTACTTTTACGCGTATCTATGCTGCAGCACTTCAAAAAATTGCCATAGCTTTTGTTGAAGGTAGAAAAATAGCCATCGAAGGCGGCAAAGTTTATTTTGACAGCGAATGGCATCATTGCAATGCGTGTGGTTGTTACTTTAATCAACCGGATAAAAACATTGCCAATCCATTGTGCCCTTTGTGTGGCAGTGAAAAAATATCAGACTATGAGTTTTCCGGATCGCCACAATATAGCCGTTTTAGCGATGGAAAATGCAAATGCCCTGAGTGTGAGTACGAACAGGCGCACCAACCGGGGCTGCCTTGTAAAGCCCAGGCTTGTCCTCAATGCGGTCATGCTATGATAAGGGCCGGAGCTCCCAGACGAAACCATAAAACAAAACAGAGATGAGAATTGCAATGGCATCAACCGGTAACAGCCTTGAAGCAAAAATAGACACAAGCTTTGGACGTTGTGCATGGTTTGTTATTTATGATACTTCCAATGGCGGCATAGAATTTATTCCCAACCCGACCAAAGGCGTTGAAGATCATGCGGGTCAGTCAGCGGTTGAGTTTATAAAAGAACGCAATGTATCCAAAATAATTTCGGGTGACTTTGGCTTAAAAATTAAGCCAATGCTTGATAGCTTAAACATACAAATGATAGTGGTCAATGACAATACACTTACCATTCACCACATCATTCAATTATTAAAAAAGGAGGAAAGTTAAATGCCTAATCTGGATGGAACCGGCCCCGAAGGAATGGGCCACAACACTGGAAGAAAGCTGGGGCCATGTAATAAAACCTCAGTAAGCGAAAAACTGGCTAAACTTGGCAAAGGAATGGGTAAAAAACGAAATTCCGGCGGAGGAAAAGGCCAGGGACGACGATTGAGAACCGATTCAAAATAAGTTTAATAAAAAAAAAAGGATATTATGCCAGGATTTAATCAAAGAGGCCCGGAAGGACAAGGTCCGATGACAGGCCGCAGAATGGGTCGCTGTACCAACTTTGGCAGAGGACGACAAAACGAAAAAATTTCGGAAATAGGAAGCAACGAAAGTATGCAGGATCAGAACCGTACATCACCCGCCTATTGGCCGGGTGCTCGTTTTGGCAAAGCCTGGGGTGGCCCCGGGGGACGCAGGATGGGACGTAATAACAGAGGATGCGGTGCCGGCAGACAAAACCGGTTTAGAGGTGACATGTAAACAAATTTCTTCTGAGATTGCATAACCAAAGCTCCTGTAGAATGTTAGCCGATTGAAAGCGTTTATTCAATTAGAAGGATGATCTTCGCTTTCAGTTAAGGGCTTTTACACAAATAATGTTTTATCAGACACCTTAATCAATTTCAATTTTCAATTTATTATTAACCACTAAACAAAATTAAAATTATGGAAAATCAAGTTCAGGAAACCTATGCTATGCCACGTATTGGCGAAAAGGCACCTTCGTTTAAAGCGGTTACCACCCAGGGTGAAATAAATTTCCCTGAAGACTAC
>JAQVEI010000052.1 GCA_028697695.1 Lentimicrobiaceae bacterium | reverse complement strand
GAACATGCTCATCCTGTACTCAGAGGCATAAAAACCAAAAATAATGGCATTGATATTGCCACCGAAAAAGGCTCGATAGCAAGGGCAATATTCGATGGGCAAGTGACTTCAACCATGACGCTGCCCAACTACAACAATGTGGTCATCGTAAGACATGGTGAATTTTTAACCGTATATTCTAATCTGGAACAGATATTTGTTAAAAAAGGGGATAAAGTCAGTGTAAAGCAAAAGATTGGGATAATTAGTACCGATGACAACGGACGTACCCTCATGCATTTTGAGTTATGGAAAGGCAAAAATCTTCAAAACCCTGAAAACTGGATAATGCGCGGTAAATAATTTTTTCGGATATTCATGAAGTCCTGCATTTTGTGTATTTTTGCATAAAGAACCTAAATTTAAAATTATGATTTCCGGAATTATCATGGGTGTACTGGGAACCTGGCAAATAATTGTCATTCTCCTGGTGGTATTGCTACTTTTTGGGGGCAAAAAAATTCCCGAACTTATGAAAGGCCTGGGCAAAGGCATTAAAGAATTTAAGGATGGAATGTCTGGTGATGCCGATAATCAAAATGATAAAGATCGGGATAAGCCGGAATCCAGACCCTGAACAGTTGGCTGAAATCAGCCATTTAAATAAAACCGTTTTTTCTTAATTTATAGCCTGCAGCTCATGGTATGCAGGCTTTTTTATTAAAATGCCGTTATTCTTCTGCCCAAACATGGCGTAGGTCAACTTACAACACAATGTTTTAGAGATGGATGTAATGGGAAAAAAGGGAGAATTTTAATCTGTGCGCAGCAGCTTTCCTAATGTTATTTTATCCGAAGGGGTGTCGTAATAATAAATAATGCCTGTAAATCAATGATCTACAGGCACCTTTAGTGGAGCGTAGGGGAGTCGAACCCCTGACCTTTAGACTGCCAGTCTAACGCTCTAGCCAACTGAGCTAACGCCCCGCTTCCATGTTTGGGACTGCAAAATTATCTTTTTTTTATGAAAAACATGCATATTTTTAAAATCTTTTTCATTTTTGCATTAAATATCACCAAATCTTATCATGCCAGAGACCAAAAGATTATTTGCTGCCATCAATATTCAGCCCAATGAAACCTTTGCGGACCTATATCACAACCTTCGGCAGATATTGGGAATTCATATCATAAAATGGGTGGACTTATCTCACATTCACATTACGCTAAAGTTTTTCGGCGAAACGCCGGAAACTGAAATACCGGCCATAATTGAAGCTTTGCAATCATCGGTTGCGGGCATTCAACCCTTTGAACTGAATATTCGGCGTACCGGAATATTTGGCAGCAAATACAATCCGCGCGTAATATGGTTTGGCATTGATCCAAACACAATGTTTCTAAAGCTGAATGAGCATGTGAACGCGGCATTGGAAGAGGTGGGTTTTATCAGCGATCGTCAAAACTTCGTACCTCATTTAACGGTGGGGCGGGTAAAAGAGATTAGGGATAAAAACCACTTTCAGGAGGTGTTGGCTGCTTTCAAAGACTTCAATTTTCAACAATCAATGGTAAAGGAATTCCATCTGTTTGAAAGCATACTACAACGTGAAGGCCCACAATACCAGGTTATTGAGACCTTCGCATTTTAGTTGGTCTCAGAAGTCAGACCCGTTTGCACAGGATTGTGTTTTTGAGAGAGCTGTTTTCTTTTATTGTGTTGTCGCACCTCAATTAAATAATCAATGATCAACGCTATACCTCCAAAAAGCGAAACCAGCGAAAAATAAGCTGCATCCGGATTCATAATGTGCTGGCTCACAAGAATATTGGCCAAAAGAAGTCCGGTACCAATACCGGTAAACAACAAGCCAAACTTTAAAGATGAAAAGCTTGATTCGGGTTTCTCAAAACTTCGGGGATCGAGGCCCCGGTTGATAAGTGCCATTCGCTCGCGTTTGCGGATAAACAGGTAAACAATTCCATAAATGGTAGCGAATACAGTTGCGGTAATCAGAAAATCGTTCATGGCTTATTCTATTTTAGGAAAAACATTATCTTAACCTGAATTTTGTTACAACCCATTTGACGCCCGAAGAAAATATCGGTTACAAATTTTAAAACAGAATAGCCGACCGGATGTTGTAACCTGAAATCCACAGTTACGTCAAACCAGGTATCATGGGTCAGAATGATGATATGCTAATAATTGGTCAGGTGCTTGATGGAAATCTTGCTGCCTATGCATCATTGGTTGACCGATATAAAGATATGGTGTTTACTTTGGTGATTAAAATAGTACGAAATCATGAAGAAGCCGAAGAAGTGGCACAGGATACTTTTATAAAAGCCTTTCAGGCTCTGTCTAATTTTAAGCAGGAAGCCAAATTCAGTACCTGGCTCTTCAGGATAGCTTACAATACTGCTATTTCGCGAATCAGACGCAAAAAGATAGTAAACGCACCTATTGATGATAAGCTGATTGAAAATTACAGTACCGATGATGTGAGGCAACATATGGAACATCTGGAAACCGAAGAAAAGCTTAAACTTATGAATCAAGTACTGCAACAACTGCCTCAGGATGAACAAATGTTGATTGAATTGTTTTATCACAACAAACAAAGTGTGGAAGAGATTAGTGTAGTTACCGGGCTTACTGAATCCAACATTAAGGTGAAATTGCACCGCATACGCAAAAAAATTTATTCAGCTATGCAACAAAAGATGCAGACAAGCCCCGTATAAACTTTTGAAAGAAACAAGGAGGAAACCATGAAACCCGAAGATACAGAATTAATTACAGATGACCACTTTCTTGAGCAATGGATTGATCTGTTGCCTTATGAAAAGGCACCTGACAACTTTACCAACGGCATTATGCTTCAGCTAAGTGCCGGCCTTCAGCCTGTGGCCGATACACCGGAAAGCCGCCGGCAAATGCTGTGGGGATACATCACCCTTGCGCTCGCATTTGCCGGAGTGATGCTGATGATTTTTGCACGTTGGCCTTTTTTGAACTTCGACTTTGCCATTAGTATCGATTTTTTACGCACTTTTTTTATCAGGCTGATGAACTTTAGCCGTTCATTAAGCGAAGTGGCCGCTTATTTTAAAACAGGTTCCACTGCTCTGATTATTTTTGCTTCAATAGGTATACTTCTGCTGCTTGAACGGATCTTACGCAAAGGCATACATCGCGATCAAACCATAATGTTATAGATATTATGTTTCCCAATCAGATTAAAGCTGCTGTTCAATCGTGGTTAAAGCAGGTTTATGGTAAGCAATCTTCCATTATAACGGAATATCCGGCAGGCGGAGGCAGCATAAATCAGGCATTGCGGTTGAAAACTACATCGGGCGACTTTTTTATAAAATACAACAGCCGCTCAAAATATCCGGAGATGTTTTCGACCGAAAAAAAAGGATTGCAACTTCTGGACACTACCCAATCATTGATTATTCCTAAAGTAAAGGATCAGCAGGACACAGCCGATTACTCCTATCTGCTGCTTGAATGGATGGACAGTGCTGCTGCAGGAGCATCATCATGGGAAGATGCCGGACATAAGCTTGCCCTGCTTCATCAGCACAGCGCTCCGCAATTTGGATTGAATTATGACAATTATATTGGGTCTCTTCCTCAGGTAAACACCCCTGAAAGCGACTGGATTAATTTTCTCATTATCGCAAGGCTGGAACCGCTAATGAAACAGGCTTTTGATGCCAAATTGCTCAACAGAACGGATTATTCGGATTTTGAAAAATTAAGTGCGGCATTATCACATTTGATACCAGTGGAAAAGCCGGCACTGCTTCATGGAGATTTATGGAGCGGAAATTTTATGATTACACCAGCCGGGCCGTGTGTAATTGATCCTGCTGTTTATTATGGACATCGGGAGATGGATATCGGGATGACCAGGCTTTTTGGCGGCTTTTCCACTGCTTTTTATGAGGCCTATAATTCAATGTATCCACTTGAAAAGCAATGGGAACAGCGCATTGAGCTGAACCAGCTTTACCCCTTGCTGGTGCATGTTAATCTTTTTGGAAGTGGATATGTTGCCGGAGTAAGGTCAATATTCAAACGATATACCTGAGCTTTTACCTGGTTTTTCCCTCGATACGCTCTTCCCATAGCTGCTTAAAGTTTCGCTCTGAAAATTCGGGTAACTTTCTGGTTTTGCCCCATGATTTTGAAAACAATACTGACATTGCCTTGTTTTTCAGGGAATAATCAGGGGTATCCATCCATTTGCGCTTGCCTAGGACATGACGCAGTCCAAACATCAGGGCGGACTCACCAAAACCATAATTTTTTTGCTCTACATCGGCATTGCGGTTATACAGCAACAATTCGTGCAGGTTAATATTTACAGGGCATACCTCAGTACATGCCCCGCAAAGGGTTGAGGCATAACTCAGGTGCATATAATCCTTAAAATTGCGCATCCAGGGCATTATAACAGCACCTATCGGACCCGTGTATGGCGCATTGTACGTATGTCCTCCTATGGTTTTATACACCGGACACACATTGAGGCAAGCCCCGCATTTAATGCAACTCAACGCTCTTCGCTGATGTTTGGCTGCAAGTACTTTTGAACGTCCGTTGTCAAGCAGTATCACAATCATTTCGCGGGGGCCATCGATTTCATCTTCCTGGCGTGGACCACTCACAATGGAATTATAAACCGTAACTTTTTGTCCTGTTCCAAAAGTTGACAGCAACGGCCAAAAAAGTTCAAGATGCTGAATGGATGGCAAAATTCGCTCGATACCTGCCACAACAATATGCACATCCGGAAACGCCATACTCATCATGCTATTGCCCTCATTTTCGGTCAAACAAACGGAACCGGTGTCTGCAAGTAAAAAGTTTGCTCCGGTAATGCCTACTTTGGCATTATAAAACCTGTCGCGCAGCTTTTCACGCACAAAAGCAGCAATTTCAGCCGGAGTACTATGGGGTTTAAGCTGGAATTTACGGTGAAACAGCTCTGCCACGTCTTCTTTTGACTTGTGCATGGCGGGGGTTACAATATGGTAAGGCTTTTCATCTGCCTGTTGTACGATATATTCACCCAAATCAGTTTCAATAGGTTCAATCCCAAGCTTAGTCAGGCTTTCGTTCAATTCCAGTTCCTCTGAAATCATCGATTTTGATTTCACCACATAGGCAGGCCTGATATTTTGTAATATCTTTTCAATCTCTGTTACTGCCTGCCTGGCGTCCGTAGCCCAAATTACTTTGCCGCCGTTGTGTTGAAAATTAGTTTCAAAATCACTCAGATGTTTTTCAAGATCATTTATAGCTTTATGCTTGATATAAGCTGCCCGCTGTTTGGCAAGTTCAAGATTGGCAAATTGTTGCTTGCCTACAACTACAGCACGGTTGTATTGATCTATATTATAACCAATCCTGCTCCGGTGTTCCTTGTCGGCAGCCTTTATTGCTGAATCATGCTTAAACTTATTGTAAATCTCAGACATAGATTTTTATGATATAGGAATTTTCTCTGTACGCTGCAGGTGTCTGCCGCCCTCAAAACCGGTATTTAAAAAAGATTTTACTGCTTTTAAGGCTTCCTGAAAATCAATAAACCGAGCAGGCAAAGCCATCACATTGGCATCGTTGTGTTTGCGGGTAAGCTGTGCCTGTTCATCGTTCCAACACAATGCACCCCTTACGCCGGCATATTTGTTTACTGTCATGTTCACTCCATTTCCACTGCCACACATAACAATACCCCGTTCATATATGCCATCATTTACAGCTTTCCCAACCTTATGTGCAAAGTCAGGATAATCTACTGAAGAATCACTGTATGTACCGAAGTCTTTAAATACAAAGCCTTCATTTTCAAGCATTTTTATAATATATGACTTTAATTCAAAGCCGGCATGGTCACTGCCTAAAGCAATTATTTTCGATTTATTCCACATTGTTGATAACATTTTATTTCACAAAATTAATCATTTAACGTCAACTATGTTCATTCAATTCACCATAAGCGCTTTACCATAAATGGCGCAGGTATTTATAAATTTACATGCATTTGAGAATAAAACCCTTAGCATTTATCAACATTTAAATGTTAATCAAAGCTTATTGTTGTTATAAACTTTTAACAAAATTCTGATAAATCGGGATGATGGTCTTAATGTTAACTTTGTCCCGGTTTTATCAAAAATTATGAGGAATGTATTAACATATCATGCTGATGAGTTACGTTATTTTGTTTTGTTAACATACGTTATTCACCGGCTGTTGAAAGCCTGCAGAAAGTGGCTGTATTTCAATGGTGAACTATACTTTTTCATGTTGATAAATCGTTAATAAACCACTAACAATGTAAAAAGCAAATTTTTTATCGGAAATTTGCCAACACAATTAACACCCTTTAATAATAATAATAGATCTTTAAAAAAGATTATTATAAAATAAAAGCAAATGGAAAACACCCTTTTGGATAAAGTTCCCTCAAAGTCTGAATTAACAGCTTCAATTCGTGAATTATTAAAAACAAAGAACGGCATTTTGCTGGCGCACTATTATCAGACGCCCGAAATTCAGGAGCTGGCTGATTTTGTGGGCGACAGTCTTCAATTGGCACAGGCAGCGGCAGAAACTCGGGCAGACATTATTGTCTTCGCGGGTGTTCATTTTATGGCAGAAACGGCAAAAATACTTAATCCGGGAAAAAAAGTCTTGTTGCCGGATTTAAATGCCGGTTGTTCTTTGGCCGACAGTTGCCCTGCTGATGATTTTAAGCGCTTTATTCAGGCTAATCCCGGGCATAAGGTAGTTTCATATATCAATTGCTCTGCAGCGGTTAAAACCATGTCGGATGTAATTTGTACTTCCAGCAATGCAAAGCTTATTGTTGATTCGTTTGCCGCGGATCAACCCCTTATTTTTGCACCCGATAAAAACCTGGGAGCCTACATCAACAACCTCACCGGCCGCAATATGCTGCTGTGGGATGGCAGTTGTCATGTTCACAATCAGCTTACCGACGAAAAAGTTATTCAGCTTACCCTTGAGCACCCGGATGCAAAGCTAATCGCGCATCCCGAATGCCGTGGACCCATTCTGGCTCTGGCTGATTTTATTGGCTCAACCGCTGCTTTGTTAAAATTTACGCAAACCGATAAATCAGCTAAATACATAGTGGCAACCGAGGGTGGAATTCTTCATCAAATGCAAAAGGCTTCACCGGATAAAACATTCATTGTAGTCCCCGCGGATGAAACCTGTGCATGCAATGACTGTCCGTATATGAAAATGAATACCCTTGAAAAAGTGTATTCATGCCTTGAGAATGAACAACCGGAAATTATTATCGATGAACAGATCAGACAAATGGCTGCCAAACCCATTCTCAGAATGCTCGAAATATCCAGGGCGGGAAAACTTATCCGCTAATCTTGCTTTTTTAAAAGGGCAGTGCTATCTTTACCGAATGAGAAAAATTTTATTTTTCATATTATTGATTGCCGTAATACAGGTATTGTCTGCCCAGGAAACTGCCGAAGTAAAAAACGGCAAAACAGTATTTTATTTTAGCAACGGAAATGTTTCAAGCGAAGGCACCATGCGCGATGGCAAGCCTGATGGTTATTGGAAAACCTACTATGAAAACGGTGTGTTAAAATCGGAAGGCAACCGTAAGAATTTTGAACTCGACAGCATTTGGACTTTTTATGGAGAAACCGGCGATACCGTATTGCAGATTTCATATCTGAATGGTAAAAAGGAGGGCATCCGGCGCACTCTGCGTGAAGATGGTGTTACAGTAGAAAATTTTTCAAACGATATAAAACAGGGTTTGACCGTCTATTTTTATCCCGGAGGTGAGGTAAAAAAGACCGTGAATTTTGAAAACGGACTGGAAAACGGACTGGCGCGCGAATATTCAACCGATGGTACCGTAATTACACTCATAGAGTATCGCCGGGGTTTTGTCATCGATCGTGAAAATATCAACCGCAAAGACAGTAAAGGACTACGTCAGGGTAAGTGGAAATATTTTTATCCTGACGGTAAGGTAAAACTCGAAGGGACCTATCGGGATGATAAACGAAACGGTTATTTTAAAACGTACGACGACAAGGGAATGCTTTTGGAGATTTCAAAATATGTTAATGACGTAAAACAGGAAGAAGCGCCTGAATTGGCGAAACTGGATGTTAAAACCGATTATTATCCATCAGGTAAGGTAAAAACGGTGGCCAGCTACAAGGGTGAAGTACCGGAAGGAATTAGACGGGAGTTTTCAGAAGAAGGAAAAGTGACCGCGGCTTATACCTTCAGCAAAGGAAAATTGATTGCAGAAGGTATAGTGGATGAGGAGGGTGTAAGAGAGGGAGATTGGAAAGAATTTTATACCAGCGGGCAACTGCGTGCCGAAGGCAAATATGCCGGCGGTAACCGAATCGGGAAATGGAAATTTTATTATGAAAACGGTAATCTTGAACAGGAAGGAAGCTACAATAACCAGGGCAATGCCGATGGCGTTTGGCGATGGTATTTTGATGATAACACCCTGCTAAGAGAAGAGCACTTTATAAACGGGCTATCCGAAGGCATATTCAGCGAGTATGATGAAAACAAAAATGTGATTATTCAAGGTGAATATGTTTACGGATTGAAAGAAGGCTTTTGGAAATATCAACAAGGTGACCATAGAGAAGAGGGTACCTATCGCGGTGGAATGAGAAATGGCAATTGGAAGTATTTTTATGATGATGGCACACTTTCTTATGAAGGTGCTTATATCGACGATAATCCCAATGGCAGGCACATTTGGTATTGGCCAAACGGGAACAAAAAGGAAGAAGGCAGCTACCTGAATGGCATAAAAACCGGCGATTGGATTCAATACAATACTGATGGGACTGTTTTTCTGGTAATTAGTTATAAAAACGGCATTGAGAAAAAATACGACGGCGTTAAAATTAAACCTGAAATGACAGAGTAAGTCCGGGAAACCAGTAAGCAAAAACCAGTATGCAAATATTATTCATTAAAGTATTGAATAAGAATGAATTAGAGAGTGATATTAGGTGTTGCAATTCAACATTTGCTTCCCATCATCATACATTTATTCCGTTTTTTTATACATACGTTCATGAATCAGATTAAACAAATAATTTTCATTATGTTATCTTCACTGTTTGTTCAGTTGGCTGCAGGCCAGAATATTCAACTTCCAAAACCCGACAATCAGGGTGGCATGGCTTTGATGCAGGCATTAGATCAAAGAAGCAGTTCACGGGAATTCAGCTCCGTTGATTTGAGCCTTGAACATCTCTCCGGCTTACTTTGGGCGGCTTGCGGTATAAACCGGCCTGATGTACAAAAACGCACAGCCCCTTCGGCACGCAATTGGCAGGATATTCAACTGTATGTTGCGTTGAATTCGGGCATTTATCTCTATCACGAAGTGAAACATGAACTTGAACTTATTGTAAAAGGTAATCATCAGGCTGCAACGGGAAAACAGGATTTTGTGGCTGATGCTCCTGTAAATCTGATATATGTTGCAGATTTCAGCAAGATGGAGGGTGCAGACAGTAGTCAATATGATTTTTATAAAGGAATAAACACTGGCTTTATTTCACAAAATGTTTACCTGTATTGCGCTTCACAGCATATAAACACAGTAGTCCGGGCAATGGTTGATCGTGAAGCACTGCATCAGCTCATGAATCTGAGTCCTACCCAGCAGGTGGTGGCAGCACAAAGTGTGGGGTACAAACCTTAAAAAACCACACCAGCTATTTCT
>JAQVEI010000051.1 GCA_028697695.1 Lentimicrobiaceae bacterium | reverse complement strand
CCGGTTTTACGTTTTTCGCATACAACATCAAAGTCAACAATGACGAGGGAAAACTTTTCACCCAGGCCTATAAATATATAACCAATAAGGAAACCTACCCTACAAACAACCCTTATGTTGTCAGATATCCCAACCCCACCGATTTGCTGACAGGCCGCGATTTTTACCGGCGAAAGGTTGAATTAAACATTATTTACACTGTAGGCTGGTACATATTGAATGTATTGGATGCCACTGTTGATGCTCATTTTTTTGATTACGACATTTCTGATAATCTGAGCATGCATCTGGAGCCGATCTGGCTTCCAATGCCGCAGGGCAGTTTTGCCGGCGGCACCCAGGGTTTAAAATTATGCTTTAAATTTTAAAACATTGAAAATACTCATTTCCGGATATGGCCGTATGGGCCGCGAAGTAGAAAAATGCGCGTTAAATCGCGGGCACAGCATTCTGGCACATTTTAATACCGCTAAAGACTGGGAAGGCCTTTCCTTATTTACACAAAAACCAGATGCCGTCATTGATTTCAGCACGCCAGATGCAGCACCTGAAATAGCAAATCTGTGTTTCAGCCGCAAAATGGTTCTGATTTCTGGTACAACAGGATGGCCGGAGCAGCTTGATCTTGCCATAGAAAAAAGCAAACAGTTGAACGCTCCTTTTTTCTATGCACCCAATTTCAGTCCGGGAATGAATGTATTTTTTGAACTTAACGCCCGACTGGCAAAGCTGATGAAGCTAATGCCTGAAAGCAAAGCCGAAATTCACGAAATACATCATATTCATAAGCTGGATGCACCCAGCGGTACCGCCATTGCTCTGGCCAACCAGATTTTGAGTGAAAATCCTGCTTACACCCGATGGACAAAAGGCCCATCATCTTCCGAAGATGACCTGCCTGTTTTCAGCATCAGAAAAGGAGAAGTTCCCGGCACACATATTGTAAAATGGCAGGGCAATGCCGACACCATCACCATGCAACATGATGCACATCACCGGGGCGGCTTTGCACTGGGAGCAGTATTGGCTGCAGAATGGATGCAGGAACGAAAAGGATTCTTTCGCATGAGCGATTTAATGGCAGATTTAGTATAAATGCCCAATAAATGTTAATATTGCAAACGCTTATGTAACGATAAACTTCTGCACTGGTCAAATAAAAAAATCAACCAGAGCGGCTTCAACAGCACTCATGCAATTTTAAATTCAAATATATGGCACCAACCATTATTATTTTACTCATTTTAATCTTTTTTCCTGCATTGATATGGAAAACATTCGAATCAGCGGGTTATAAAGGATACCAGTCAGCAATTCCTCTACTCAATTATTTTATCTGGCTTAAAATTATCAATAAAGGTCTATGGTGGTACATCTTTCTGCTTATTCCCTTTATTAATGTATTTGTTGTAATGCTAATGGTGGTTGAAACCCTGAAGTGTTACAATATACATAGTCTTGGGCAGCAGGCACTGGCTGTAATTTTCCCCTATATTTATCTTCCCTGGCTGGGCATTAAGCATGAAGACAAATACATACCGCCTGCGAATCGTGAAAAAATAAAAAAATCAGCTACCCGGGAATGGGTAGATGCCATACTTTTTGCAGTAATCGCAGCTACCATTATCCGGGTATTTATGATTGAGGCTTATACCATCCCTACCTCATCCATGGAAAAGTCCCTGCTCGTTGGTGATTTTCTGTTTGTGAGCAAAATGGCATACGGCCCCAAAGTGCCCAACACCCCTATCGCGTTTCCATTCGTGCACCACACCCTTCCGCTAACCGAAAGTACCAAATCGTATGTTGAATGGATAAAGCTCCCCTACTACCGTTTCCCGGGAACTACTTCAATAAAGCACAATGATGTAGTTGTTTTTAATTATCCCGATGGAGACACTGTAGCTTTAAAGGCTCAAAACCAAAGTTATTATGCTCTGGTGCGCGATTATTCCCGCAAAAGAATCTGGAAAGACCAGGCAAACTTTGGCAAAGTAGTGTATCGTCCGGTTGATAAGCGCGAAAACTATATAAAGCGTTGTATAGCCTTACCGGGAGACACCCTGAAGATAGTCAATCAGCAGGTATTCATCAATTCTAAACCGGCCGGATTGCCTGCAGAAGCAGAGTTCAAATATCTGGTGCGTACAGATGGAGCCAGAATTAACCCTAAGGCTTTCGATAAGCTGGGTATTACAGAAGAAATTATGATGGCAGGCCCCAATGAACTGGTGATGACCTTAACCAATGAGGCTGCAGAAAAATTAAAAGGCTTTATCAATGTGAAAGAGGTTCAAAAGATAATCCAACCTGCCGGATACTGGCAACCCTACATTTTTCCGTTTGATTCTGCCTACGCCTGGAATGTTGATAATTACGGCCCGCTGGTAATACCTAAAGCCGGAACAACTGTAAAGCTCAACTCAAAAAACATCGTTTTATATGAACGCATCATAAAAAACTATGAACTCAACGACCTGCAAATTCAAAACAACACTATTTTGATTAACGGCAAGCCGGCCGATAGCTATACTTTTCAAATGGATTATTATTGGATGATGGGTGATAATCGTCACAATTCGGCCGATTCCCGTTTTTGGGGGTTTGTACCTCACGACCATATCGTCGGCAAGGCTGTTTTTGTATGGCTATCGCTGGATAAATCCAAATCACTTTTCAACGGTAAAATCCGTTACAACAGAATTTTCAGAACCATTCATTAATTTAATACTATTCTAACATGACAACTGCTGAAATCCACACCAGTAAAGGTTTGATGAAAGTCAACTTTTATGATAAAGATGCACCCAAAACCGTAGCAAATTTTGTAAAACTATCAGAAAGCGGTTTTTACAATGGCTTAACTTTCCACCGCGTAATTCCCGACTTCGTGATCCAGGGCGGATGCCCACAGGGTACGGGCATGGGAGGCCCGGGATATTCAATTGATTGTGAACTGGATGGCGACAATCAATACCATGATCGCGGCGTACTTTCTATGGCACATGCCGGCCGAAATACAGGTGGTTCACAATTTTTCATCTGTCATAACCGCCAGAACACGCAGCATCTCGACCGAAACCACACCTGCTTTGGTAAAGTATATGAAGGTATTGAGGTTATTGATAAAATAAAGGCAGGCGATGTGATTGAAAAAATTGTCATCCATAAAAATGAAAAAGAATAATTCAAAAAAAACAGTTCTATTCATGAAAAAGAAACGCATAAGTATGATGGCATTGCTGGCAGTCCTAGCAATCAGCCTTCCCTCAATGGCACAAAAATCCGGTACTTTTAAGGGCATCATTGTATATGATGTTACTTACCCTGGAATAAGCCCAGAGTCATCTCAAATGGATAATCTTCCTAAGACTGTAACCATGACCACCAATGGCGACATCGTGAAATTTGATGTTCCCATGCCTTCGATGAGCCAGTCGATGATTATTAATCCGGAATCAAAAACCACTACCATTTTAATGGAAATGATGGGCAATAAAGTGATGCTCAAACCCAAAAAGGGAGAAACTCCATCAGGTAAAGAGCCCCAGGTTAAAGTTATCCCGGAGACCAAAGAAATAGCCGGGTATCAATGTAAAAAAGCCGAGATCTCTTTTGGAGATGAAAAAAGTAACAGCGAACCTATCGTCGTTTATTTTTCAGATGAGTTGGGTAACAATAAGCTATTTTTCGACAATGAATACCGGACGCTGCCGGGCATACCGCTGGAGTTTACCTACAAACTGCAGGGTCGCCAAATGCACATGATAGCCAGAACTATTGAAAAGACGCGCATAAGTTCTAAAGATCTGGCTGTTCCACCCGGATACCAGGAAATGACTCCGGACCAATTGCGCCAGATGTTTGGCGGCAACTAAGCCTTTTAAATCCAATGGGCTGGTTTTTACAGTACTTTCCGGAACAATTCCGGGCAAGTCCACTGAAAAAACCAGCCTGATTTTTGTTATTTTTGCATTTTAATCAGGAAAGCAGGTAGTTTTTATGAGCAGGAAAGTAAACACGCTGAAAAAAAGAAACGTTAAGCGTGGAACTGATACCCAGTCCGGGAAAAACTCCGCCAAAAAAAATCGTTTTTCCGAAGGTATACATTTACCTGAGGATGGGCGAATTAAACGTTTGGCAGGATTTTTTCTTATCCTGCTATCGCTCTATCTGGCTGTCGCCTTTTCCTCCTTCTTATTCACCCACTTTACCTGGGGCAGCGATGACGCTCTTTCGGCTGCATCGTTTAAACAAATATTATTAGACAATAATCTGCATACCGAAAACTGGGGTGGACGTCTTGGAGCTGCACTTTCGGTGTTTTTTATAAAGAAAGGTTTCGGGATTGCGGCTTATTTTATCGTATTTTCTCTGCTGATTACTGGCTTAAAATTTATGCCCGGCGTGGAATTAGTCCCATTACGTAAGGCAGTTTTACAAAGTTTAATGGGTATCATCTGGCTGCCCGTTGCTCTGGGTTTTCTTTTCCGGAGCGGCGACTTGTCTTTACTCGGAGGAGTTACGGGACGACAAGGCGCAATATGGCTAACCGGCCTGTTAGGTAACACCGGGGCAGGCATAGCGTTATTTTTTGCTCTGATCATTATTCTTGTGGCTGGTTTTAACTTGTCGCTAAAATGGCCTGAACGGCCTCATCAGCCAAATGAAACCGGGGATAAAGAAATCGCTGAGGAACCCCGGCCAAAGAATCTGCGGAATACAAACGGGGCAGTACCTGTTGATAGATACAATACAGTGGAATTCGCGGTAAGCGATTCAGAAGAAGAAGAAAACGAAGAAACTGAAAATCATCAGGAAACTGCAGACGACAAATCTTCCATATTAAGTACCCGTGAAAGCCCACCTGAAAAAGAGGTGGAATTTACCATTTTAAATGAAGCTAAATCCAAGCCGGACAATACTAATGAAGCAGCCGAAAACAACCAGCCAGAGCGTTTTACCATTGATACGCCCTATGATCCTACGCTGGAATTGGCCAATTATCGCATGCCTGAGCTTGGATTATTACAAGACTATCCCGCGGGAGAGGGAACCAGCGTAAAAAAAGAAGAGCTGGAAGCCAATAAGGATAAGATTGTAAATACTCTGGGCAACTATGGCATTTCTATTGACAAAATAAAAGCTACCATTGGGCCCACGGTTACGCTTTATGAAATTATTCCTGCACCGGGTGTTCGCATCTCTAAAATCAGGAATCTGGAAGATGATATAGCATTGAGTCTGGCTGCCATGGGTATTCGTATTATTGCACCCATACCGGGTAAAGGTACCATTGGTATCGAAGTACCCAATCTTTCGCCAGAGATTGTTCCCTTAAAATCGATTTTCGGTTCAGAAAAGTTTCAGCACACCAAAATGGAATTGCCTTTCGGCATGGGCAAGACCATACAAAATGAGCCTTTTATTGCTGATCTTACCCGCATGCCGCATATATTGATGGCAGGGGCGACAGGTCAGGGAAAATCAGTAGGTTTAAATGCCATCATTGCATCCATACTTTATACCAAGCATCCGGCACAGGTAAAATTTGTGATGATAGATCCCAAAAAAGTGGAGCTTACACTTTTTAGCAAGATTGAACGTCACTTTTTGGCCAAGCTACCCGATTCGGAAGAAGCCATTATTACCGATACCCGGAAAGTTGTCCGAACACTCAATTCACTGAACATTGAGATGGACAACAGGTACGATCTGCTAAAGGATGCCCAGGTAAGAAATATAAAAGAATACAATACCAAATTTGTTGCCCGCCATCTCAACCCAATGAATGGGCACAGGTTTTTGCCTTACATTGTGGTTGTGATTGATGAGTTTGCCGACCTCATCATGACAGCAGGCAAGGAAATAGAAGCGCCTTTGACCCGCATGGCCCAATTGGCCAGGGCCATTGGCATTCATCTGGTGATTGCCACACAGCGCCCTTCAGTAAACATTATTACCGGTACCATTAAAGCCAATTTTCCTGCCCGCATTGCCTTTAGGGTAATTTCAAAAATTGACTCCCGAACCATTCTTGATTCCGGAGGCGCGGATCAATTGGTTGGCCGAGGCGATATGTTACTTTCCACCGGCAGTGATTTAATACGTTTGCAATGCGCTTTTGTAGATACTCCCGAAATAGAAAAAATTACTGAATACATTGGCAGTCAGCGCGCTTATCCAGATGCCTACTACCTGCCCGAATATGCCGATGAACAGGATCAAAAAGAGCAGGACTTTGATCCCCTTGAACGTGACGAGTTATTCGAAGATGCTGCCCGGCTTATCGTGGATACCCAACAAGGCAGCACCAGCTTATTACAACGCAAACTTAAACTGGGATATAACCGCGCCGGACGTATCATAGATCAGCTTGAGGCAGCCGGAATTGTTGGACCCAATGAAGGCAGCAAAGCACGTGAAGTAAAAATAGCCAACGCGTTCGCTTTGGAACAGTTTTTGAAAGACAGAGAATTAGATAATCCAAATCAAAACTTTTAAATCCAACATTCAATGAAAAAATATTTCGTTTCCATATTGGCGGTAATTATGGCGTGTACCACCTTTGCTCAAAATGATAAGAAAGCTCAGGCTATTCTTGATAATGTTGCTGCTAAAACAAAATCATACAAAACCATACGCATTGAATTCGATTACTCAATGGTTAACAAGGCTCAAAATATTGACGATAGCTTCAAAGGTGTGCTAATTTCAAAAGGAGACCGGTATAAATTGACTTTTTCAGGTCAGGAAATTATCAGCGATGGAAAAACCTCCTGGACATACCTTAAAGATGCCAATGAAGTTCAAATAAATAACGCCGATTCAGGAGAAGACAGTTTCACTCCAACCAATTTGCTGAGTACTTATACAGAAAACTATAAGGCACGGCTAACAAGTGAAACTGCAAAAGAGCAGATTATAGAGCTTATTCCCCTTCAGAAAAAGAACTTTAACAAAGTTATCGTTACGATTGAAAAAGCCAGATCCATGTTACAAAAAATTTCCATTTACGATAAAAACGGCAGCATATACACCTATACCGTGCATAAATTTGAAACCGATCTTCCTTTTACCGACAGCCAGTTTGTTTTCCAGGCTTCAAAGCACCCGGGCATTGAGACCATAGACATGCGATAGGCGATAAACTATTTCTTTCATGCTACTGAACCAAAGCAGGTTTATAATGTTTGGACTAACAACAAATCAAAACCTGTTCAATTCATGCAAAACCTTTATCAAATTTCACTTTATCTTCATTCGTGGAATCGATGGATAATTATAGTATTCGGCCTACTTGTCTTGTGGCATGCCTGGAAGGGAAGTAAAAATCAAACACCCTTCCCCGGTCATTACAAGCCCATAAATATTATATTTATCAGCAGTCTTCATCTGCAACTGCTCATTGGCTTACTCCTATATTTTGTACTTAGCCCTATTACCAAAGCAGCCTTAAATGATTTTGGAGCAGCCATGAAGGATGCATCCATACGCTATTGGGCTATGGAACATTCATTGATGAATGTGATTGCCATTGCTATAGCACAAACCGGGAGCATTCTGGCCAAAAAGAAATCGACGCCCAGGCTCGCACATCGCACCATGTTTATATGGACCCTTATAGCGTTTATTCTAATATTGCTTATGATACCTATGGGAATAATGGGACCGGAGAGACCCTGGTTTAAGTTATAGGCTGCCATAAAACCACTGATGAATTACTTTTTAATTTAGGAATGACCAGAATTCTTAAATTATCAAAAACTGTTTGCGGATGCTTATCATTCTGATAATAACTATTGGAATGATAAGCATTTAAAGTTACCATCGGCACCTTAAATGGGAGAACAAAGGCAATACTATATTATCATTGGCAAGAGAGAATACTGTGGGACAGCCCGAAACCCATATGCAGTGATGTAGCCGGAAAACAAAAGTAAATAAATGAACATGCACTTCATGAAAGTAGCAATGATTTAATATTAAAAACTTAGACCTGTATTAATTTTTTCATCGAATTGGCAAAAGCTGTAGGCGTTTGGCCTGTTTGGGATTTAAACGAAGAGATAAATACAGATTTACTGTTGAACCCGGCCCTTTGTGCCAGTCCGAAGAAGGAATAGGATTTTGCCTGATTATCTACAAGCAGCCGGATTACCTTATTTACCCGATATCGGTTCAACAACTGATTGAAGTTACATCCCTCAAATTCATTTATTACAATTGAAAGGTATCTGGAATTGGTATTCAGTAATGAAGCCAGTTGTCGTATCGTAAGTTTGGCGTCTAAAAAGGGCTCCTGCTCTTCCATATATTTCAGAAGGGCTGTATGCAGTAAAGTGCGCCTTTCCAGGTCAAAGGCCTCAGAAGAATTGAGGGAATTAACAGTGTGAGCATTTTCCGTAATTGCATCAGAAGCATCAAAACTTGCAGGGCTCTGCAAGCCTGAGGGTTGAACCTTTGCTTTATCCTGCTCTTTAATCTTTTCACTAACATTTTCCTGCTCCCGCATAACAAAAGCATCCGATTGCTCATCAGACCGGGGGCACTTACGCGCTTCAGTAATCAACCCCAGCCAACCGGTTAAAGAAGCGGCTGCCAGTAATAATATGGGATAAACAACATTAAATAAACGAGGTGGGATTAAAAATGACATAAACCAGTTGTCCAATACCAATATAAATATGACAAAGGCCACCAGTAAATTGCGAATTTTAAACGATTGGCTTGGATTTTCGTGATAAAACACACGTAGTTTACCGGCATAACGCGAATAACGCCGAAACATCCGTAATGTATAATAAATAATTTGCGATACCAGAATTATTTGTGCTGAGATATGGATAACATTTATTAACCAATCTGATTTGGGCTGATCGCCGGAAGAGATGATTAATAAAACCGGAATAAGAACAATAAAGGCCCCAGGAATGATGAGATGCCTGATTACATATTTATATTTCTGGGTGGTGCCTGTAACTGAATCTCTTAAAAACAGAAAAAACAAGGGAATGAATGAAAGAACCAGGGGCATCCTGATAATATTGCCATAGGCACTAAAAGGTTCAGGGGCGATGTTGTATATACCATAGGTCGCATAGTACAACGCGGCGATAAACATAAATACGACCAGAAACAAACCTGCCGGATTTTCCTTTCTTAGGGCCTTTTCCAATGAAAGCATCCCTAAAAAGAGAAGTATGGCGCTTCCAATGATAAATAATTCTTTAGAATAAATTTCCATTAGAAAAAAGATAAAGAACAAAAGAAAATAAGTTGAAAGTACTAAATCAACGAAAATTTATAAGCTTTGTTTAAAAAGAAGGTCGAAAAATTTGGAGAATGAAACTCCGTAATGCATTATTTATGATATAATCGATGATCAATCAAATAAATAAGGACATATTAAAAATAAGACATTGCATTAAAAATGATGGAAAACATAAGCTTATTTTTTCTCACTAATTAAATTTTAAACAAAAGTTCGAAATATTTTAGGCTATATTGAGGTATAAATTTATGAATCAATACTTCGTATGGTAAACGGAATTATATTATTCTAAACGCCTTAATTAATTATATCTTTTTGTATTACAACTAATTATAAGTAATTACTAATTAATTCGGTCTTTCCCTTAGCAAACCTATATAGTATAAAACATTGTAAATCAAAACACTAACTATTTAACAAATTTTTAACATCTTTAAATTATTTCAAATATGATCTCATTTCTGTATAATATTTTTACTTATTCCATTTACTGGCTCTCCTAAGTATTATTACTT
>JAQVEI010000050.1 GCA_028697695.1 Lentimicrobiaceae bacterium | reverse complement strand
GTTGGATGTACTTTCGGTGCTAAGTATAAAGTCAACCTTTCCCCTTTCAATAGCTGCCGCAAGCATGGTTCGTATTTCTGCCTCTTTTTCACGTAAAAATGCCGGAATGCGAAGATTAATATCCAGTTGTTTGCCATTTAAGGATTTAACTTCTATAACGATTTTTTTTTTGCTAAGTTGCGAAGTGCCCCGCCCATAGCCGGTCATGGATTTTAGCATGCTCTTTTTTTTAGCAAATCTACAAAATTCAAGTTTATCATACCAACAGTGATTAATCCTAAAGATAACCAAAAGTAACCATTAAAAGTTATTGTTCACTGATCTATGCCATCAATTTAAAAGGTATTGAAACTGTGATTAATTCAGGATCTGCTACAGGGGATATTTCAAACCAATCAAAGGTAAATTTACATTATGTGATAAAAAAAATTCATTTAAGAAAATTGTTTATATTTACATGTTTTAATAAAGCTTTTAATGGCTGAGAATTTCAGCGGATAATGTAATGATACGAACTATAATTATCGATGATGAGTTTATGTCCAGAGAGACCCTCCGCGACATGATTTCATTGTATTGTGAAGGTATACAGGTGATTGCCGAGGCTCAGGATGTTCGTTCAGGGCTTAAAGTAATTAAACAGTTAAACCCCGACCTGGTTTTTCTCGACATACGTATGCCTGATGGTTCGGGTTTTGAACTTATTCGTCAACTCATGCCTGTATCTTTCAGGGTTATATTTATTACGGCATATGAGGAATATGCAATAAAGGCATTTAAGTTTAATGCTATTGATTATATCACCAAAACAGTTGATCCTGAAGAACTCATAGCCGCCGTAAAAAAGGCTGAACGCGAAATTGAAATCAACAGCCTGAACGATAATCTTAAGTCTATGCTGGATACTTACCTCAAACCACAGGAGGTTGAATCCAAAAAATTTATTCTAAGAACTTTTGAAGCTTTCCATATACTCGATTATGATGACATTATCCGGTGTGAATCCGATCGTAATTATTCGATTTTTATCCTCAAAAACGGAGAACGCATCATGATATCCAAGTCATTGAGCGAATTTGCTGCTCAGCTTGAAGAAAATGGCTTTTTTAGAATTCATCAGTCTCATCTGATTAATTTAAAATATTTGAAAAAGTTTAAAAAGGATGAATTTATTGCAGTATTGAAAGATGATACAGAAATTACAGTAGCCCACCGGAAGCGTGATGAACTCATAAAAGTGATTCGGGATATGTGAGGCTGAATGGATAGCCTTATATATAAGTTGCTGCTGCCCGGTTTAATACCAACCGGTTTTATATCATTGCTAAAATAGAATATAAAACATGGATAGAAAAGTAGCTATGGTGAGGCTGGTGGGTCTTTTGAAAAATTGTCCGGCGGTGGAGCGTAAACAGGATTGTTGTTTTGGTGCATTACAAAGAGGCATAGAATTGAAGCAATGCTATACCTGCTTGTCAAACAAAGCCGATGCTGAACTTGAAATGCTTTATCGTTCCCACCTGCAGTGTTTTAACAATCGCATTCAATCCGCATTGCAATCTCGCTATTCATCAACACAGGTAAGCGTCATTTAATAATTTATATTTTATTCAACTCTTTTCATAACTTTGGCCAAAGTGAATAATTTATATGGGTTATGAAACAGGATGCCCGCCATTACTTTAAACTATATAGCCGCCCACGGGATTTTCATCCTGCTATGTTGGCTGATATTGCTTCTGCCCATACCTATATTTACATGGAGTATTACCGCCTGGGCAATGATCCTATGGGCATGCAATACCTGGATGCAATTACCCAAAAATGTAAAGAGGGGGTAAAAGTAAAAATATTGCTGGACGACTGGGGTACTGCAATACCTCAAATGAACTTTAACCTGCTGCGGGCTTATGGAGGTGAGGTAAGATATTTTAAGAAAATACGGTTTTTTATTGACTTTTTTACCAAAAATCATCGCCGCAATCATAGAAAGTTGCTGATTATTGATGATGAAATTGTATACATTGGCTCTCCCAATATTACTGAATATTCCCTCGATTGGCGCGAAAGTCAGCTCCGTATTGAAGGGCAGGTGGCACCCTTATTTCGGAAAGCTTTTTTAGCAAATCATAAACTATATAATCAGTATATTTTTAATAAGCTCTCCTATAAGAAAACCATTAATTTTCAAGACTTTGAAATTGTTCAGGATTTGCCCTCTATTTATCGTCAGCAGGTAAAAAAGCATTTTGAAAAATTAATTCAAAAAGCAAAATATGAAGTGGTTATTGAAACACCTTATTTTCTTCCGGGGTATAAACTTCGGCGGGCATTGAGCCGGGCAACTGCACGCGGCGTAAAAGTTACCGTAATGCTTCCTTTGCATTCTGATGTACGTGCGGTTGACCTGATTAGGGCAAAGTATATGGGCTATTTCTATACCAACAAAATTCATATTCATTACTATACGCCCACGAATCTGCATTCAAAGTTATTTCTGGTCGATGATGAAGTTTATGGTATCGGCAGTTCCAACTTCGATTACCGGAGCTTTCGGTACCAATATGAAATTGTATTGTTTGGCCGTCATCCGGAGGTAATTGAACAGATGCGACTGCATATAGCAGAAACACGCAAATATTGCGTACCATTTAACTACGAAGCATGGTTAAAGCGACCCCGGCTCGAAAAAGTAATAGGGTGGATGTTGTTGCCATTCAGGCACCTGTTCTGACAAAAGGATAAAAAAATGCCGCTACAATGATTGCAGCGGCAGGGATGATATGTAGTTGTTAATTATTGTACGTTTATTTCGCGTTTTAACAAAACTTCCTGTTTAAAAGGTAGTTTAACGGTAAGAATGCCATTGGTATAGCCGGCACTGATGTTTTCGGTATCTACTTTCTTGGGGAAAGTATATTTGCGGTGGAAACCACCGGCCGAAAATTCCTTTTGCAGGTACTTTTCATCTTTTATCTCATCTTCTTTCGCGTCTGCTTTCAAAATAAGAAATTGATCCTCAACTGAAATGCTAAAATCCTCACGCTCATAACCCGGGATGGCAAGTTCTAGATAAAAAGCGGATTCATCGGTGTGTATGTTGGTCAATATTTTCGATTGACGGTCGCTGGTCACCCGGTTAAACAATGGACCAAATGCTTGAGCATACATGGGCTCCTGAAATTTAATATAAGTCATTTCCTTGTGTTTTAAAGTTTTTATTCTTTTATCAAATGATATTCCAAACGAAAATTGCTCACTTTAGATGACATAATGGCATTAAGCAGGTTAATTTGGTGACAAAATGACAATTTACTTAATGTTCCCGGGCCATTTTAACGCTTTAAGGGAAAATCCGGGGTTTAATAATCTTCTTACTGTCCCAACACTGTGGTCACCAATAATCACTGCGGAATGAAGGTGAATGAAATTTTGGAGACATGAAATGAAAATCAGCAAAATATGACAAACATCATTTATCTTTGAACGTTTAGAGAATATATATAAATGACATGGCGAGCACCCAAAGAAAAATTCTAAACATTTTTGCTTTTCGAAGAATAATCATTCCGGTAGTTATCGGGCTGGGTGTAATAGTATATATGATTTTGCGCGACATTAACAGAGGCAACCTTTCGGGAATTACATGGAGCTGGAATGCCGGTTTTTATTTCTTTTGTTCTCTGCTCATGTTGGTTTTGCGTGATGCAGGTTACATCTATCGCATTCGGTTACTTACGGATAAAATGCTTAGCTGGCGTAAATCATTTCAGGTAATTATGTTGTGGGAGTTTGCTTCCAGCGTTACCCCTTCGGTGGTTGGAGGGTCGGCTTTTGCCATATTCATACTGGCCAAGGAGAAGCTTGGGGCTGGCAGGAGTACAGCTATTGTTATTGTTACCGCCCTGTTGGATGAGTTCTTTTATCTGATTATGCTTCCCCTGGTTTTTATTCTAGCCGGTATAGATCGTTTGGCTATCGCAAGCAATCAAATACATGTACTGGGCTATACTGTTGGCACCATGGGAATTTTTTATGTGGGTTATGCTTTTATTTCATTGCTGGCATTGTTGCTGTCTTATGGTGTATTTATCAATCCTGCCGGTTTTGGCTGGATACTTGAGAAGCTAACCAACATACCTTTCCTCAAACGGTTTAAACGTGATGCCCGCATGATGGGCAATCAGGTAATCGAGACATCAGCAGAACTAAAAGACAAGCACTTTAAATATTGGGCTAAAGCTTTTGGGGCCACCTTTGTTTCATGGACTGCACGATTCTGGCTGGTGAATTTTTTGATTATGGCATTTGCCGGGCCTATAGGATGGGCCGACAATTTGCTGGTGTATGCCCGGCAACTAATGATGTGGGTAATTATGCTCATCAGTCCTACACCCGGTGGAAGCGGTATAGCTGAATACTTTTTCCCAATCTTTTTGAGGGAATTTATTAAAGGCCCTCAGGGGGATTTGTCAACCATTGTAGCACTGTTTTGGCGGTTAATGACCTATTACCCCTATCTTATACTCGGGGCTTTTATACTACCGCTGTGGCTGCGTCGCGTTTACCTTGGACGTAAGCTCATTCGTTTCCGAAAAACACATTAGCATTAACCGCAGTGGAAATATTGGTTTACCACATGCATTATTTTTTCTTTGCTGTCTTTGATCTGCTCCCGCAGATGCTCATCTTTATAGCTGCGTAATCTGCGGATAGTACCATCAATCAATTCTTTTGGGAAAACATTGTATTTCATGTAAATATGAGCCTGTTGCTCAAGCATGGTAGCCGATTCCCAACACGAAAGAGGCAATTGGTTGAGTTCTGCCAAACGCTCTTTGTTCTTTTCATCAAATATATTTACATCCACATATGTTTCTGCCGCTATTCTTAATGCATCGGACATTTCCAGGCCATGCCGCGCAGCCACGGTTAAGCCTGCCATCAGCAGGTAGATATCGGCTGAACCATCAGAACAACGAAATTCCACTGTTTGAAGTTGCGAGAAGTCAACTTTTGCATGGGGCTCCTGCGGATTGGCATCATATATCATGTTGTGTTTGGAGGCCCAGCCTAATGGAACCCGAACCAAAACTGAGCGGTTTCTGTCGCCCCAGCAAATGTTGGTTGGTGCTTCCTGATGGGGTACAAGCCTGAAATATGAAGTAGGATTGGTGTTGCCAAAAGCCGTAAGTGAGGGCGCCAAACCCAGGTAACCCGCAATAATATGCCGGGCAGCATCACTAATTTTACCGTCTTTCAACATAACATTTTTCCCATCTTTCAAGAGTTTGGTGTGAACATGTAATCCACTGCCTGCTTTACCCAAAGTAATTTTTGGTGCAAAAGTTACGGTAACTCCATATTTCTGAGCCAAAACCCTCAATACCCATTTGGCAATCATAAGCTGATCTGCAGCAGCTTCAGGATGGGTAGGCATAAATTCTATCTCATTTTGTTCATAGAGCTTGTGGTCGAGTGTGAAATTACCTACTTCTGAATGTCCATATTTAATCAGGCATCCGGCTTTTGCCATTGCTGTCATGGCTTCGGTGCGCAAACTCTCCCATTTGGCAAAAGGGTAGGACTCATGGTAACCTTTTTGATCCGCACCTTCAAATAAAGGCAGTTCATTGCTGATAATATAGAACTCCAACTCACCCATTACATGGAAATCGTAACCGGTTTTTTCTTTAATAGCTGCATGAGCTTTGCGAAGGATGTATTCAGGTGAACTTTCAAGAGGCGCTCCATCTTTATTGTAATACGAACAGAGTATATCAATGGCCGGAATCTCGCTAAAAGGGTTTAAAAAAGCTGTCCGGTAGCGCGGAACAACGTATAAATCACTGGAACCCGCTTGGATAAATGGAAATAAACTCGACCCATCAACCCGTTCGCCGGTAGTAAGTATAGATTCCAGATGTTCTCGTGAGCTAATGACAAAATTCAGTGTCTTAAGGCGGCCGTCACCTCCGGTATAGCGGAAGTTTATCATCTCAATACTGTGATCCTCTATGAACTTAATTAAATCAGCACGCGTAAATGATTCAGAAGGCTTATTAAGATATTGTACCAATGGGTTGGGATGAAGATCATGAAGTCTGTTCATATTTATTAAAGTTAAGGTTAAGGGGTCATAAATCAAGCATCAAATGTATGGATATTTTGTAGTTTTTTTTGATAGGCAGGAGTGATTTTTTTCAAACCGGTTAGAATGAATGGTTGCTATCAGGTTAAAAAATCAGACGAATAAGTGAAAAATCATAAATGAGTTTTTTTTACATGTAAAATATTGTTCATGGAGAAATTATCCAATTATCGATTACCTTTGCAGCAAATAACTATCACGGATGAACCCGCATGAACTGATCTTTTTTTCCATATTTATTGTCATCATTACGGGTATTATCCTCCTCGATTTGGGTGTTTTCGATCGGCGTGATCATGTTGTGCCTTTTCGCGAAGCCATGTTTTATACCCTGGCATGGATAGTGCTCTCATTTGGGTTTTATGGCCTGTTGTTGTTGCATGGTGAATGGATTCACCTTGGCAATTCCGGTACCTTACAACAGCTTGAACATCTGATAGATAAGTTTGACCATCCCATAAATATTTCAGGACTTTCCTATGCTGAAGCTTTAAAGGTTTATAAAAATAACCTGGGATTGGAGTTTCTGACCGGTTATCTTATCGAAAAGGCACTCTCGGTAGATAACATCTTTGTCATCGTAATGATATTTTATGCTTTTGGGGTTGACTCAAGGTACTACCGGCGGGTATTGTTCTGGGGAATTCTGGCAGCTATTGTATTGAGGTTTCTCTTTATTTTTACCGCATCCGCACTTATTCAGCAGTTTAACTGGGTACTTTATTTCTTTGGAGGATTGCTCATTTATACCTCCGTCCATATGATGTTTAGCCGTAAATCAAGTGAGCAAATCAACGTGGCTACACACCCGGTGGTAAAATTCGCATCCAAACACTTCAGGGTACATCAGGGGTTTTTAAGAAATCATTTTTTTTTGCGAAAAGAGGGAAAATTATACATTACACCCTTATTTATAGTGTTGATGGTCATTGAATTTTCCGACCTGGTATTTGCCGTAGATTCAATACCGGCCATTTTTGCCATAACCAAAGACCCTTACATCGTATTTTTTTCGAATATTTTTGCCATACTTGGGCTAAGGGCTATGTTTTTTATGGTTGTTAACGTAATAGGTAAATTCCGTTTTCTAAAAGCCGGACTTGCTTTGCTTTTGTTCTTTATCGGATGCAAAATGCTGGCACATTCATGGCTAAAAGCACTGGGCTTTACCACAGTTCATTCCCTCATAATCATCGTTAGTATTCTCTTTATCAGTATCCTGGCCTCTGTTATCGTGCCTGAAAAGCTTAATAAAGCCCGGGACGATTAAATAAACCGGTATTGGCCACCGTATTTCTATCAATTTTCATTTTAGCTGGAAGCCGTTTCTGTGTAGGTCGGTTTGTTTCGAAACCACAGCAAAAGGAGGTTATTAAAGCCTGTATGGCTGCTTTTGCTTGCTGTGCAAAAAAAAAGCCGGTAAACCCGGCTAAGGAGCCACTCAGGGGACTCGAACCCCCGACCCGCGCATTACGAATGCGCTGCTCTACCAACTGAGCTAAAGTGGCAACAATGCCTGTACTCAGGCACAGGCATTGTAACAATGTCGGGATGACAGGATTCGAACCTGCGGCCTCTTCGTCCCGAACGAAGCGCGCTACCGGGCTGCGCTACATCCCGAGTTAAATCTGATGTTCGGGGCTGCAAAAATAGCAAATTTAATAGTTTGTTGACCCCTGCAACAACTTTTTTTTCACAATTGGCCAAATATCTGTGGTTGCCGCAGAAAATTACGAAAACATACCCTGGCATTGCAATAAAAAAAGGCCGTAACATCAGTGTGTAACGGCCTTTTTGAGGGTCTCCCCGGAAGGACTCGAACCTTCGGCCCAATGATTAAGAGTCATTTGCTCTACCAACTGAGCTACGGAGAGGTTTTGAAGCTGCAAATATACCACACTTTTTTTGTTGAGAAAGAAAAAGATAAAAAAAAAGCCGCTTTATTTAAGCAGGCTTTTTTTTATTCGGCATCCGTAACTACAGATTCTTAATCTCGGCTACCAGCTTCTGAAGGCTGGATTTTGCATCGCCAAAGAGCATACTGTTTTTAGGATGGTAAAACAGGTTGTTGGGGATAGCGGCATAACCGGCAGCCATACTGCGCTTCATTACGATAACATTCTTAGCCTCAAGCACTTTAATAATGGGCATGCCATAAATAGGGCTGGCGGGGTCGTTTTCTGCCGCAGGGTTTACCACATCATTGGCACCTATCACCATAACCACATCCGTATTTGGCATTTCATTGTTCGCATCATCCATCTCAACCAGCTTATCGTAAGGTACATCTGCTTCGGCCAAAAGCACATTCATATGGCCTGGCATACGACCGGCTACCGGGTGAATGGCGTATTTAACTTCTACACCTTTGCCCGATAACAGGGTGTCAAGCTCGTGACAAAGGTGTTGAGCCTGGGCAACAGCCAATCCATAACCTGGAACAATGTATACTTTTTGTGAGTAGCTCAATAAAACAGCGGCATCACTAAGTGATATTTCTTTCACCGTTTTGTCACCTTCACTGCCTGCGCCGGCAGCGCCACCACCAAATGAACCTACAATTACATTAAGCAATGAGCGGTTCATGGCTTTACACATGAGCAAGGTCAATATCATACCCGCAGCACCTACCAGAATACCTCCTAAAATCATTGCCTGATTGTCATAGATAAACCCGGCCATGGCGGCAGCGATGCCGGTTAACGCATTTAGTAAAGAAATAACAACCGGCATATCGGCACCTCCAATGGGCATTACAAACATGATACCGTAAATTATTGAAAGAGCAGTAAGCGCGTAAATTGCCCAAAGCAGTTCGGCGGGTGGGTTGGGAGATACAATGATGAATATACTTAAAGCGATGGTAGCCAGCAATAAGAATAAGTTAAGGTAGGTCATAAAAGGCTTCATGATATCACCTACCCTGCCATCGAGCTTACCCCAGGCGATTACACTACCGCTAAAGGCAACTGCTCCAATAACCAATCCCAATACAGTGACCAGAATGGAACCAGTATCACCGGCTATGGCATTTGGATATTCAAGCAAGGCAACGAGCATTGACGCTGCTCCACCCGAGGCATTATACAAAGAAACCAGTTGCGGCATAGCTGTCATTTTAACCTTGCGGGCCACAATCCAGCCGATAACGGATCCTAAGGCAATAAATAGGATAATGATTATCATATTCATCAGTTGAATACCCTGCCCGTCGGCGTTTTTGTGAAGAAGAAGCGTGGTAATCATAGCTAAACCCATTCCGCCTGCAGCCCATAGATTTCCACGACGCGCAGTAGCCGGATGAGAGAGCATCTTAAGACCATACACAAACAACAGTGCGGCTATCAGGTAGCTCAGCTCAAGCAGGGAATCGCCAATTGTATAAGCGTTTCCATTTATTGTTCCTAATATATTATCCATAATGGCTTACTTTTTTTTCTTTTTAAACATTTCAAGCATCCTGTCGGTAACGGCGAATCCGCCAACAACATTTAAAGTACCAAAAACCAGGGCTAAAATGCCCAGCACCAGTTCTGTAGAGAAGGTTTGCAGATTGGCATGTCCAACAAGGATGATCCCGCCAACGATGATTACCCCGCTTATTGCATTTGCTCCCGACATAAGCGGTGTGTGTAGTACAGCCGGTACGTGAG
>JAQVEI010000049.1 GCA_028697695.1 Lentimicrobiaceae bacterium | reverse complement strand
TGACTATTAAAAAAATTAATCATCTGAAAGGGTGTCGAAAAAAGATGAATAGAAGAATGCTATTCACAATCATAATCAGATGTCAGATGGTTAATAACCATGCAGTCATTACCGCAAATGGAATATACCCTGTTTGCGAGCACTAAAATACGAATTTCTCCCGTAAAAAAGACACTTATTCAGTAATAACGGGAACTTCTATGGTCTGAAGTACTTCGGTGTTTGATTCATCGTAAATGAAAGCAACTACCGTGCAGTTTTCCGGAACAAACTCCTCATCCAGAGAGGTCATAAATGATTTAATCACAGATTCCGTATTGGGGATGTCTTTTTTGGCAACACTTGTTCCCCAGGGCAATGTAATGGCTCCCCTCAAAACATGGTTGTGCTCGTAATCCACGATATCGGGTATAGGGCCCAATTCAGTATTGGAATTTTTTTGTGGCTTTATTATCTTGCTCTCAGTAAGTACCACAATCAGTTTCAGGTCTTTGTTTACCGGGGTAATAAAGCGGGTCTTCACGTGTGTACATAATTTGCGCGATTCCCCATCCCAGGTATTTATCAGTTGCAGATCAACCAGGGGCGTTTCACTTAGTGCAGTTGCCACTTTGGCCGACCAGCCCGTCATAGGAACCAGTTGATTGCCCGGATATCCTTTTCTGTCAATGATTCCAATGGGATTGAATATCACCCCGTAGAATGTATTCCAGATATTACCGGCTTCGGTACGAAAATCGTAGGTATATAAGCCTGAATTGTATGGCTCGGCAAAGTAGCCGGCATGAACCGACAATACAACCAGGCGCTCTCCGTGTATATTCTTTAAATTGTGTGCAATTGCTGCCGCTTCCGGACAGTTAACACAGGTTTGACCGGTATAGTCTTCAAGCAATACGCGTTTTTCAACCGACAAAACATCGGGAAATTCCGGTACCGGACAGGCAGTAGTATCTGCTGTTTTTATCGTGTTGGTATAAGGCTCATCTATTTTATCACATCCTGCGAAAGCAAGAACGAGAGCAATAATAAAACCTGAGATGAGCAAGGCAGCATTTGATATTTTGAAAATTTTCATAATCCGGGAGTTTAAAATGAACTGGTCAGCGTTACAGTTAAGCCACTGGCGGCGGGTACGGTACGGCACACGCCTCCGACACACAGAATGCCTTTGCGCTGCTTACCGTAGCTGACCGAAAGCCGGTTGCTTCCATAGGTATAACCCATGGCTAATGTGGGGTAATGAAATTGTTCGCTTTTGTTGTCGTTTCCGTAGTTGTATTGGTCAGAGAAGTTGAAGAACCATCGGGGCGCAATGGTGTATTCTATCATGTATTGTACCCAATTTCCCTTATCCTGTTGGGTCGACATGTGCTGAAGTTCCAGTTTCAATGCATTTTTAGCATCGTACCTGTAAGTCATGTCAGCAATTACAATGTGGGCTTCCACCAGGGGATCACCCGGGTGGTTTTCAATCACATCAATGTTGTACTTCATATAAATATACGACAGTAGTATCTTGTATTTCTGATTGAACTTGCGTTGAAGTTCAATGTTAAGATCCTGGAAATAAAGCTCATCGCCAAAAGCAAAGAAAGGGGAAGTATATCCTTTGGTACCCGGTACTCCTATAGCAGTTTCGCCATCAGCCACTTCTTTTTCGATTGAAGTAACTCTGGAGAAATTTATCGCGATATCGGTACCATATTTCCCGCCTATTTTACTCCCACGCGGAATTTTATAATTTATCTGAGCCTGCCAGGCCATTTCGCCGTTGGGCTGAGTGGCATAGGGGTACATGGCGGCCAGACTGTAGGCATGTTGCCGTGTTAAAGCCGGGAGGTAGTTGATGTCCAGCGTACTGCCGGTCTCAGTTCGTTTCGATTTAAAACTCATGTTGTCCGTACGTTTGGCAGAAGCCAGTACACCCAAACCTTTGGTTGCATAAGAAGCTTGCAACAACATGGATTCGCCTTCTTTGTAGATAAATTTGTTGAAGGCAGAGGGGTCGTTCATTTTTCGGGCGTACTCACCATAAACATTGAATCCGCCCCGGTTTATATTTATACGGGCTGCCCATGAGGCAACATTTTCCGGAAGAATCAGTAAGCTGGTATCGTTTACGATGATGTCTTCATTGGCTTCGTATTTACTTACAAAGCTACCGCCTATATCAATACGGGTTTTTAAGTCAGCTTCGGGTTTAAACAAGTCATTTATCGACAAATCGCCATCTATACCTCTGACTAATCCGGGTCCTTTGTCCCAAAAATAGCGTTGTTTGCCAGCAAATGCCTTCAGTGTAACGGCCTGTATGGGTTTAAAAACCACTTTGGCACCTTCCAGGGCATTGTCGAACCCCAGGTTGCGCTCTTCATAGGCTCTAAGTATCATTCCGCTGCCAAACTGTTCGTAAAAATGGCCAACGGTTATTTCGAACTTTTCATTTCTCCAGGTCCCAAACCAGTAGGGAACGCCACTGCCTTTGTACAAAGGGTCGTAACCCAGCAGCGGATTCAGGTAGGTTTCAAACCTTAAGCCTGCGCTAAAGTTACCCTGGGTGTAAATTAAATTGGCGAAGCTGTTCATCAGCATTTTTTCAGCCACCTCATTGGCGCCTATGGCTGAATCGGCCTGATAAATCTGAGCATCGAGCTGAAAGTTGCCCGACACTTTACCTCCTTCCAGGAGCCCCTGAGCCTGAACTTTTAAAAAAAATGAAAGTCCCAGAAGCACCATCAGGGTAATGATGCTGTATTTTGTGTGTTGCATAATTCCGGATTAACGGTAAGGATTGGATAAGTGTGTTTTTTATTAGTTGATGGATTCGCCACGATTGAGCCTGCGAACCAGTTCGATAAGTTCAAGTTCGCTGCCTTCGCTGAATGAAGTATGCTGCCACACAATTTCACCATCCCCATTCAACAAAAAGGTATGTGGAATCATATTCACATTCATGGCCCGTTTAAAATCACCGTTTATATCCAGCAACACTTCATATTCCCACCCTTTGCCGCTGACTGTAGGTGCAACTTTTGATGAACTGCGCGCATCATCAATAGAAACGGCAACGAGTTTCACGCCTGTTTCATCCACCCAATCCGGATATACATCACTTATGGTGGTCAGTTCATTGATACATGGTTTGCACCATAATGCCCAAAAGCTCAAAATGATTGGTTTCCCATCGTTGCTGAGTTCGGCGGTGTTAACGGTAGCCCCGTTTAGGGTTTTTACCGAAACCTGGGGCAGTTTCTTACCGGATTCCTGTGCATAAGCAATAGAAAACAGCAAGGATACGAGAGATAGAATGATTAATTTTTTCATGTAATTTATTGTTAGGGTAAGTAAACTTCAAGTAATTTGGACGGCATGTCGGGAATGAGGTCTATCCTGTCAAGGCTGGCGGGTACCAACACTGCGTCCCCTTTTTTTAATTTCACTTGTGGCTCATTGGTGCCACCGTGTACCAAGGTAAGCGTCCCTTCTGTGCAAAGCAAAATAACAAACGAGTCCAGCTCGCTGTAATCTTTGGCCAGAGCCTGATCCAGGTCTATGAGATTGGTAGTGAAATAAGGACTGCTTACCAGATTGGCCGTACCATTGTGTTTTGTTTGGTAAGTGGATTTGTAGTCGTTGTAAACATTAAAATCAATGGCTTCCAATGCTTCGGCGGTATGCAATTCACGGCTGTTTCCGTCTTCATCAATCCTGTCCCAGTCGTAAATCCTGTATGTAGTATCGGAAGTTTGCTGTATTTCAGCCAAAAATATGCCGGGTCCAATGCCATGAATCCGGCCTGCGGGCATGTAAAATACATCACCTTTCTCAACCTTCTCTATATTGAGTATCTCTTTTAAAGTTTTGTTCTCAAGGTGTTTAAGATAGCTTTCTTTGTCTACTTTCTGACTAAATCCGCTGATGAGTTCGGCATTTTTATCGGCATCAAGTATGTACCACATTTCCGATTTGCCGTTTCCAACCCCTCTTTTGGCGGCAAGCTCATCGTCGGGATGTACCTGAATGGATAAATATTCGGCAGCATCAATAAATTTCACCAGTATAGGGAATTCATTGCCGTGACGTTGAAATACTGAATCACCCACAAGGTCACCCATATACACTTCAACGAGCTCATTTAGCTCATTGCCAGCCAAAAATCCGTTAGAAACGGCAGTTTGATTTCCTTCTACGCCGGAAACTACCCAGGCCTCGCCACAATTCGGGAGGGGAGAAAAGTCAATACCCAGCAAGCGGTTTACTTTATTACCACCCCATATCTTATCTTTAAGCACTGGCTTAAACTTAAGAGGATAAAGTTGATTTTCCATAGTTTGTCGTTGAGTCTCAAGTCTAAAAGCAGGGGGCTAAATTACAACATTTCGGTGAATGTGATAAAAATGTTCCTACTTTATATAATATTTTAATAAGTTCACAGTGGGCTATGAAAAAACCGTGCCGGATTTCTCCAGACACGGTTCTTTAAGATAAAACACTTCGTGCTATTTGCTGATAAATAGTTTCTGTGAAGCAGAGCCTGAGGCATTGCGAATGTTGGCAACGTAGATTCCTGCAGGTACGTTAAGGGTAAATAGATAGGTATTGTTGCCTGAGAATTCCTCAACGAACACTTGCTGTCCCTGAAGATTGAATATTCGCAGGGTATAGGTTTCTTTACCCGGTACCATCAGGTTCACCTGATTGCCACTGCTAAAGATTGTGTAATCTTCGCGGTTGATAAGCTCTATGCCAATGTTGACCAGATCGAGCACCAGAACATTGTCCACACCACCGGTAGGATTGATGGTATTCACTCCGATCCAGATTCCTGATGGTACGTCATATTCATGCACCAAACTTCCATCGGCAAACGATCTAACTTCCACACTTTTCACTCCTTCATCATTAACATTGGGAACTATTCCGCCCCATGAGCCGTTGCTGCCGGCTACATCGTTAAGATAAAACGGTGCATAATTGGTAATGGTTGAAAAATCAACACCTGAGGTTTCAATATGTGTAACGTAAAGCGGACGGCCGCTACCATCGATATTGTCATACAGATAAACAAAATCTTTGGGGTCATCCTGGCTCACACCACGAATGGCAGTACCCTGTGTGCTGCTTGCTTCTGTACCAAATTGCAATATGGTGACAAAGTCTTCAGTAGTTAACCGGGTGGTAACCACGGTACCTTCATTGCCATCGTTTAAGCAAATACGCATATATACCTGATTTCCGGGCGTAAATCTGTCGTTGCCGGTTGGTTCGGTAATAAACCATCCGGTATAGCTGCCCTGTGCATCGGTAGTAAACGTTCCGTATTCGCCGGGGTTGTTGAATGAGGTACCTGTTGTGCGGGTAAATTCTCCACTTTCGCTGACATAAATTGTATTTCCGGCGCCATTGTAATCGGGCAGGTCAGATTCCAGTACTACTTTGTTGAAGTACCTGTAAGTTGTTTCAGCCTGCAGGTTCGCGAGGGTAGTCCGGTAAGCCACCGGAACGCGGGTATTGTTGCTGCCATTTATCCCCTGCATATAAAGGGGCAGGGTAACTTCCTGAAGTGCGGGAGACATAGCGGAGGTAACATTTCCATTAAGGGTAACCAATTTGTCACTGGCTCCCCCTCCACTGTTTACAATCGTTTGACCATTGTATTCACCCACATTCAATCCGGCCATCAACCGAACGGATACGGTAACCGGTTGTCCTGATATTTCGCCATCTACTATGGGATAAGTAAGTGTGTTGCCGAAATCTACGCCATTGTCTGATATTTCGTAGGCTTCGGGTGCAGTAACCGTGATGTTTCCTGTGCCTTCCAGGTTGTTGCCACTCAGGGTATAGGTTTGTATATCTGAGGGGCCATTGTCCACCAGATAGGTAAATCCACTAAGGGTGGATGGGCTAACGGTAAGCACCGGGTTGCCTGGGGCCATCAGGTCGATGATAATGATATCCACTTCACCGCCAAAGGGGTTGCGTGTGTCGTAGGCACCCCAAATACCGTCGGGAGAAGTATGCACCGAAACCACTTCACCCGAAGTGCGGCTTCGTTCTTCAACGCGACGCAGGCCATTGGGGCACTGGTTGGGAATGATGCCTCCCCATGAACCATTTACACCCTGAACATCATTTTTATAGAAAGTAGCATATGAGTTGGCTGCAGTAAAGTCAATACCTGTAGTTTCAACGCTGGTTCCATACACTGGCCGCCCGGTTCCGTCTTCATTATCGTAAAGATACACCATATTACCCGGGGTAGCTTCAGAGATACCGCGGATTGCTGTGCCCATGCCCGGTTGAACGAAATCGCCAAAATTAATTACTTCAACGGGCTGCGTGGTGGTGAGGCGATTAACAACGGAGGTGCCATCGGCACCGTTGTTGAGCATAAGCCGCATAAACACCTGGTTGCCTACCGTGAAGCGGGAATTACCTGTAGCTTCTGTGATGAACCATCCGCTGTAGCTTCCCGAAGCATCGGTGGTAAACTCTCCATACTCACCTGCATTGCCTAAAGAAGTACTCGTGGTGCGGGTAAAAGTACCATCAGCATTTACAAATATACTATTGCCGGCACCATTGCTGGTGGGCGAATCGGTGCCAATCACTGCCTTGTTGTAATAGCGGTACGTAGCAGACGGAATCAGGTTATTGATGGTAAGGTGGAATGCATAGGGCAGCCGCTGATTATTGGATGGAGAATTGCCCTGTATGTATGCAGGAACCATTTCACTACTGATTATGGGCAGCAGGTCGGTTACATTGCCATTGAGGGTAACCCCCATATTGGTTACACCACCACCGCTATGCTGAATGGCTTGGTTATAGGTGCCAATGGCCAATCCGGCTTTTAAACGTACATGGATAGTAACGGGCTGACCTGTAAGTTCACCACCGGCATAGGGAAGACTATACTGGCCTGCCCAGGTAGTGCCATTCAATGAAATTTCATAATCCAGGGGAGCAGTAACTGAGATAACACCGCTGCCTCCCTGAAGATTTTGAGCCGTAAGGGTATAGGTTTGAACAGCCGAAGGTCCACTACCAATTTCATAGGTAAATCCGCTCAGTGTGGTAGGTGAAGCCAATAAAGCAGGTGTATTGCCTGCCATTACACTGATGTTGTCTACTTGCCATGAGCGGTAATTGCCGGCATTGTAGTGGTATTTGAATGCAAAATACACGTTCGTGCCCGCTATACCCGAGATGTCGATCAGACCTGAGGAGGTCCATTGCTGTTCAGCACCAGGTCGCGTAAAGGTGATTTCTGTCCAGGTGGCAGCCGCCGGACTACCTATTCCTGAATAATTGGTGGAATAGACAAATTCAAAGTAATTGTCATTATTGTCATTCCCAAAACGGTACCAGGTGTCAAAGCTAAGCGATTCATTAAAATAGTTATCCAGGTTCATCCCGGGTAATATTAACCAGTCTTCTTCAAGTTCGCCTGAATTGTAGCCGTTCATATACACATAACCACCACTGTTGCTGTGCAGCCATTGTTTTGTATCGCCTGATACGCTAAAGGTTCTGCCGTCGCCAAAGCCATCGCTAAAATCTTCAATATAGGGCAGGGTTGTGGTAGCCGGATTGGGAAAAGTTTCTTCCGAGGCCGTTACGCCCGGCGAATATTCACTTCCGTCAAAGGCCCAAATCTTGTAAAAGTATTCGGTGCCGGGGTTCAGGGCGGTGTGGCTGAATGCGGTCCCTGTACCTGTGTAAATTACATTTCCACCACCTGTAATGGTACTGCCGGGAGAATAGCTGCCCGAGGGAGTTCCGAATACACCATCTGCTGACCAGGCCAATACTACGCCATCTCCGGAAGCATTTAATGCCCAGTCAAGGTCAATCTGTGTATTGCTTTGTGCCTCAGCCGTGAAATTGGTTGGCGGCAATATGGAAATTCCTGAAGGCCAGGTGCCGGTAACCGATTCAATCAGGTTATTCATCACATCCCTTACTTCGATGCGATTGAGAACAGTGCCGGTTTCTATTGTCAGGTTAAAGCTACCATCGCCTATGGCAGTGGGTGCGGCAGAAATAAGTGTACCTCCCATAATGGCATCGTAGCCCAGCACCACATGTCTAACCGAAAAATCAGACCATGAAGTAAAATTAACATTACTTTTTGTAATATACTGAGGGTTAGTAATTCCCGCTGCTGCAGGCAATGCCGTGGTTTGATAATTGGCACTGTATCCCGGACCGAGACGGTCACGATAGCTGGCAGCAGTATTAGCCAGAGTTCCCCGCTGATAAAGAATCCAGAATGTGGTAGAGGTTGTGGGTGTACCCGGTACATGCGGGCCGCTGCTGTAACTGTTGCTCGTTACATAGGTATTGGTTTCTGCATCCCAGCAATAATAACTGTTTGAACCACCATACAAACGGTAACGCGCATCATCTGAGGAGTAATCGAAAAGGGTCATTAAAACAGCGCCTTCGGATGTTGCAGCCGATATATCTACCTGGGCGGGCCTTAAATTAACAATGGCCGATTGTGCATAAAGCAGATTGATGTTTAAGGAGCCATAAAGCACAAACAAGCCGATGATTCCTGTAATTTGTAATATTCTTTTCATAATTATTGAGTTTAGTGATGAAATCAAGTCTCCGTTGAAGCCATAGAAGGCCTCAACGAAGACTTAAAAATTTAACTTATTGAATAAAGATTTTGCTTACGATGGGTTGGGTGCTATTGCTTAACCTTACCAGATATAAGCCTGACGGCAGGTTAAGGGCAAAATCTGATTCGGTACCATTTAAATAATAGTTGCCCACCAATTGTCCCTGTAGGTTGATGATTTCAACCTGACCGTTGTAGGGTTGGTTAAGTTGAATTTTAAGCATATTGTTGAAAACATAAACCTTTCCGGCCTGTGTTACCGGGGCGCCTATGCCCAGGGTAAGGTCCACCACCAGAATGTTTTCCAGACCTCCATTGGGGTTCATGGTTTGCGTAGAGCCCCAGGCTCCGGATTCTGAAGTGTAATTTTTTATCATTTCTCCGGTTGTTAAGCTGCGTTCTACAATACGTCTTATGCCGTTGCCGGATGTATTGGGTATAATGGCTCCCCATGCACCATTAACGCCGGCTACCTGCTCTGCATAAAACGGGGCGTAGGTACCGCTTACAAAGTCAACGCCACTGCTTTCCACATGCGTACCGTAAACAGGACGACCAATTTCGTTGGTATTGTCGTAAATAAAAACAAAATTTTTGGCATTGAAATCAGATATTCCCCTAACCGCTGTGCCGGTTGTATCAGACACCCCGGTTCCGAAATTGAGCACGGTGAAGCTATCGGTGGTTGTTAGCCTGGTAACTTCAGTGGTTCCCTCAGCGCCATCATTCAGCACGATGCGCGCAAACAGTTGTGTGCCTGGTTTAAAGCGGGTGGCGTTGCCGGTAGGCTCGGTAATAAACCAGCCGCTATAGCTGCCCGAGGCATCGGTAGTGAATTGGCCATATTGTCCGGCAGTGGTCATGGAGCTATTGGTCGTACGGGTAAAGCTTCCGTTTTCCGGATCAACAAAAATACAATTTCCGGCTCCGTTATAATCGGCATTATCGGTGCTGATGACCACTTTGTTGTAGTAACGGTAGGTGGCAGAGGGCAGTAGGTTGGTAAGGGTTGCGCGGTAAGCAAACGGCAATCGATTCGGATTGGGTACCGAACCCTGAATGTAAAGGGGCAGGGTTACATTAGTCAATGCGGGTTGTTGACTGCCGGTAACCGATCCCGAAAGGGACACATTCACCTGGGGGGCTCCGCCTCCGCTGATGCTAAGTTCACCGGTGTAGCTGCCCATGGGCAGGCTACTGCCA
>JAQVEI010000048.1 GCA_028697695.1 Lentimicrobiaceae bacterium | reverse complement strand
TTTATGATGAGCGGCAAGGCAATAAAGGAATGAGGGTTTATCCGCACAATATTGATTTGAACCTTTTCCCTCATGGAGGTACATTTCTTCCCAATGGATACACCACCGAAGAGATGAAACTGCTTACTGAAACCAGGAAAATTTTGCAGACGCCCGACCTTAAGATTACTGCCACTGTAGTAAGGGTACCCGTAACCGGCGGGCATTCCGAATCGGTAAACATTGAGTTCAAACAACCATTTGAAATGGATGAACTCAACAGGATCATCCGGACCTCCAAAGGTGTCGTATTGCAGGATGATACAGACCGCAACGTTTATCCCATGCCCCGGCATGCAGCAGGCCGCGACGAGATATTTGTGGGCAGGGTGCGCCGGGATGATACAATACCAAATGCAATTAATTTATGGATAGTAGCCGATAACCTGCGCAAAGGAGCTGCTACCAACGCGGTTCAAATTGCAGCCCACCTGCTGTCTACTGAACTGATTAAAGCCTGATGCTGTGAACGTTATTACCGGTATTTCCACACCTGTCAACATCAAGCGCCCCGTTATTACCATTGGAACCTTCGATGGGCTACATCTGGGCCATCAGGCCATATTTGATGTGATGAAGCAGGCTGCCCGCGAATACCACACACAAACCGTAGTGGTTACTTTTAATCCTCACCCCCGGCTAGTACTTGGACAACAGGTATATCTGCTGAATACCCGTGCTGAAAAAAAAGCTTTACTCGCTGAAATGGGCATTGACCATATGGTGGAAATCGATTTCACCCCAGAATTCGCGAAATTCACAGCAGAAGAATTTATAGATATGGTGGTCAGCAACCTCAACCCCAAAATGATGGTTATAGGCTATGACCATGGCTTTGGTAGGGGAAGATCCGGCAACATCAATCACCTGCACCGCAGTGCCGGAAAGTACGATTATGAACTCAAACAGGTGGATGAGCTGGTTGTGGACGGCGAAAAGGTAAGTTCATCGGTAGTGCGCTGGCTTTTGCAGGAAGGGCAGGTAATGCAGGCGAGCCGACTGCTTGGACGAAGATATGAAATTACCGGGCAGGTGGTACGGGGCAATCAAATAGGCAGATTGATAGGATATCCAACGGCTAACCTTTACCTTGAGGATGATAATAAGTTGATCCCCGCCATGGGCGTTTATGCCTCAAAAGTCTATTTCAAAAACCGCACATTCAATGGTATGACCAATATAGGAATGCGACCCACTATAAATGCCTATAAACTGACCATTGAAACCAATATTTTTGATTTTGATGAGGACATCTATTATGAAAGTCTGACCATTCAACTGGTGAAACGAATCCGCAATGAGAAAAAATTTGGCAACCTTGATCTGCTTAAATCACAACTGAAACAGGATAGTATAACAGCAACAGGTATTTTAAGCGCGGCAGATTAACCGGCTTTTGCATACACCTCCTTCATATTTTTCTCTATTTTCATCCATAGACCGCTATCAATCACCCTATTGTTTTTAGGTAATCCGGTAAGGAAATATGCGCCGGGGGCAACAGGGAGGTATATACCTGCTGCTTACCGCTGCAAATTCCATCCACATGTACACTTCAACCGTTTAAATCAAATAATAGTAAAACACAATCGGGCTGTAAAGCCAATTTTTATTAATGCTATACCGGGAGCAAATCCTTGTTTTTACTTTTTAACCACCTTTATACCTATATCCATTAGACCGGGAATGGCGGTTTTGGGAATGATATTTTCAAATTCAATGGAATAATTACCGGCTTCGGTAAAATAGAACTTCGGCCACAATATTTCTTCCACATCCCACAAATCGCCGGCTCCTTTACCTATAAAGTCACCGTTAACATCTTTAATCTTTATTTCTTTCTCCATTATGCGTTCTTCACCCGAAGGAGTATGCAGCATTATATTCACGGGCAGGTTATCATAAGGATATTGCGTAATGTGCCTCACCATGAATACAATGTCTGCCTCTGTTCCTGCATCCTCAATGGGAATATTGAAAGTAACCTTATCAAAACGCGGCCACTGATAATTGCTGAACTTGTGGTAATGCACATATATCTTACCCTGTTGGCATCCGGACATAAAAAGCGCCAGTATTATGGCGTACCCGAAAATTTTCTTCATAACATAATGGTGAATTAACTGCAAAAATAAACAATCGCACCATTCTATTTGTACATTTGTAAAGCTTAATTAACGATAGTTGGATAAAGATATGGGTAAAGCCAAAAAGTTTTATGTTGTATGGAATGGTCGCAATCCCGGTATCTTTGATACATGGGCTGAATGTGAAAAACAGGTTAAGGGGTTTGAAGCAGCCAGATACAAGAGCTTTGAATCAGAAAAAGAGGCCATAGAAGCTTTTGGCGCCGGAGCACCATCTTTTAAAGGCACTGCTAAAAAAAATCATAAGCCGGCCTTATTCAATCATGTACCAATAAAAGATAGCATAGCAGTGGATGCTGCATGTAGTGGTAACCCCGGGATACTGGAATATCAGGGCGTACAAACCGCAACAGGCAAAACACTTTTTCACGTAGGCCCATTTCCGCAGGGCACCGTAAACATAGGAGAGTTTCTGGCAATTGTACATGGACTTGGCTTCCTTAAACAAAAACAACTTAACCTGCCTGTTTACAGTGATTCAAAAACAGCCATAAAATGGGTGCGTGACAAGAAAGCAAACACCAGGCTGCAACCCAACGCCACCAATGCAGAATTGATGCAACTTATTCAGCGTGCCGAAAACTGGTTAAAAAACAATACCTGGGAAAACCCGGTACTAAAATGGGATACTGCAGCCTGGGGCGAAATTCCTGCAGATTTTGGAAGAAAATAGCATGGCAATACCTGCCACAAATTAGCTCCGCCCGGCTTACTTCTTTCCCACCAATCAATACGGCCTCACCGCCCATACCTCTCATCGCTCACTTCTCATCTCCCAGCCATCATCCCTAATTTTACATTCATCAATTAAAAATTATCCTATTATTGTTACATTTAATTAGAAATATTTTACCTTTGCAGCGTCCATTATGCCTCGGTGGCGGAATTGGTAGACGCGTCGGTCTCAAAAACCGATGAATGAGAATTCGTGCCGGTTCGATTCCGGCCCGAGGTACGTAAAGCCCTGGTTTGTATTAACTTGCCGGGCTTTTTTTTTGCCTCCACGCTTTACTTTATGTTTTTATAATAAAAGTATGGTTGTTTCACTATCATAGCAATCCTACAATCATAAAAACGATTTTATCGCAGAAAAGCTGATGCATTTCAATGTGGACCTGATTATAAAGTCTCTCATAAACATCTATTTTTATCTACCTTTGCATATTGATTTCTTTAACTCAACATTCTGCACATGTATAAAAACCGCAAGCTCTCTGTTTATTTGCCTATCATTCTGGCATTGGTACTGCTTGCCGGATTCTTTTTTGGCGCTTTTTATACCAAAGTTACCACTTTAAAACCCGGGTTGATAGAGGGTTTTAAACACCGGAATTATGATCCGGTGAAGAATGTAATTACCTATATCATGCAGGAATATGTTGATACGGTTGATATTGATCAACTCCGTCAATCGGCTGTTACCGGTATTCTTTCCAACCTCGATCCACACTCGCAATACATCACCGCCGATGAATTTAAGGAGGTGAACGATCCGCTGTTGGGGAATTTTGAAGGCATTGGAGTGCAGTTTCGTATTGAAAATGACAGTGTGTATATCGTGAACACCATATCGGGAGGCCCTTCTGAGAAGGCGGGTATTCTGGCCGGAGATCGCATCGTGAAAGTGGGTGAAAAACTTATTGCGGGAGTAAACATTTCCAATAACGAGGTAATGCATCTGCTTAAAGGTGAGCGGGGTACCCGCGTAAACGTTAGTGTTTTCCGCAGAGGTTATACCTCTTTGATTCCTTTTGTTATTACCCGGGATGTTATCCCCACATACAGTGTTGATATTGCATTCATGCCTGAGCCCGGTATCGGGTACATCAAGTTGTCCAAATTTTCAGCCACCACCCCCGATGAGTTTCGACAGGCACTTATCAAACTGCTGGACAAGGGTATGCAAAAGCTTGTTTTGGATTTAAGAGGAAATGCAGGAGGATATCTGCATGCCGCCATTGAGGTAGCCGATGAATTTTTGAACAATGGACAATTGATCGTTTATACTGAAGGGGCTCACAGGCCGCGTCAAACCGCGTATGCCACAAACAAAGGGAATTTTCAAAAGGGTGAGCTGGTGGTATTGATTGATGAAGGCTCAGCTTCTTCGAGCGAAATTGTGGCCGGAGCTGTTCAGGACAATGACCGGGCTACCATTATCGGCCGCAGATCATTCGGTAAAGGATTGGTTCAGGAGCAGCTATCGCTGCCCGATGGCTCTGCTATACGACTGACAGTGGCCCGGTATTATACACCTACCGGCAGAAGCATTCAAAAACCATACAGCATGGGCCATGCTGATGAATATATGAACGAGTTGATGGACAGGATGGTAAACGGAGAATATCAGCATGCCGACAGCGTTCATTTTAATGATTCCCTAAAATATACCACTCCCGGTGGAAAGGCGGTATATGGCGGTGGCGGTATTATGCCCGACATTTATGTACCTCTCGCAACCAACGAACATTACAAGTACCTCAATGAAATACTCAGCCGGGGATTAATCTATCAATTTACCTTTGAATATACCGATGCCAACCGCACCCAACTGCGTCTCTATAACAACGCTGAAAACTTCGATCGCAGCTTTAAAGTAACTCCGGAGCTGTTTGAAAAATTTATCAGGTTTGTTGAAGAAAAAGGTGTGAAAAGAAATGCTGAAGGTATTGCATTCAATAAGGCTGAAATAGAAAACCTCATCAAGGCATTAATTGGCCGGAATATATACAATGATGAAGGATTTTATCCCATTTACCTGCGAACGGACAAAGTATTTTTAAAAGCTTTGGAAGAGGTAGCTTATCTTCATAAGCAGTAGATCAGGCACACGCTCATTAAAAACCGGTTTTCCACCAAATCCGGGTTATAAGTAAATTATAACTTTCTGCCCTAATGTTACTTTAACGCAAGCCGTTCTGCTTAAACAGATCCAGCAGAGGTTTGTATCATAAAATTGCATTCATACATCACTGCAGGCTTTACTCTACCGTGACACTCTTGGCAAGGTTGCGCGGCTGATCAACATTACAGCCCCGCATTACCGCGATGTGATAGGACAAAAGCTGCAGAGGTATGGTAGCAATCAGGGGCACCAGCAGCTCTTCTGTTTCGGGCACCTCAATTATGTGGTCAGCGAGTTTTTTCACATTTTCGTCACCTTCGGTAACAATGGCAATAATTTTGCCTTTGCGTGCCTTCACCTCCTGAATGTTTGACACTACCTTATCATAAGTCCCCTTATTGGTAGCAATAACCACTACCGGCATCTCCTCATCTATCAGAGCTATGGGCCCATGTTTCATCTCGGCAGCCGGATAACCTTCAGCATGTATGTAGGAGATCTCTTTCAATTTGAGGGCACCCTCCATGGCCACGGGGAAATTATAACCGCGTCCCAGATAAAGTGCATTGCGTGAATCTTTATATAATGCAGCAATTTCCTTAATCTTATCATCTACTTTAAGTGCCTGCTCCACCTTGGCGGGAATGCTGTCAAGCTCCTGTAATATTTGATTGTATCGTGATCTGGACAGAGTGCCTTTGCTCTCGGCAATCATCAAAGCCATGAGTGTGAGTAAGGTTACCTGAGCAGTAAACGCTTTGGTAGAGGCCACCCCAATTTCGGGCCCGGCATGCGTGTACGAACCTGCATGGGTTGCTCTGGCTATAGAAGATCCCACCACATTACATATCCCGATAATGGTAGCACCTTTTGATTTAGCCAGTTCAATGGCGGCCAGGGTGTCTGCTGTTTCACCGGATTGCGATATGGCAATAACAACATCATCTTCATAAATAATGGGATTACGGTACCGGAATTCGGAGGCGTATTCCACTTCAACGGGAATACGGGCCAGCTCCTCGAAAAGATATTCGCCTACCAGCCCTGCATGCCATGAGGTTCCACAGGCAACAATGATGATACGCTTGGCATTTACTATCTTTTGCTGATATTCGGTAATTCCGCCCAAAAAAACAATGTTTTCCCTGGCTTTCAGGCGTCCCCGCATGCTGTCGCGAATGGAACGGGGCTGCTCAAAAATTTCTTTGAGCATAAAATGCTCATAACCCTCTTTTTCAAGCTCACTCAGGTTAATTTCCAGGGTCTGAATATATGGGGTTTTTTCAATATTTGTTATGGTTTTAATCTTCAGATCGTTGGAGCGACGTATAACGGCGATTTCCTCATCATCCAGGTACACTACTTCGCGGGTAAACTCAACTATTGGGGTAGCATCTGAAGCCACGAAAAACTCATCTTCGCCAATACCAATCACCAGCGGACTTCCTTTGCGAGCAACAATGAGCGTATCAGAATCCTGCTTGTCAATAATCACAATGGCATAGGCTCCTACTACCTGATTTAAAGCAATTTGTACGGCTTCTGACAATTGAACATGTTCATTATGCTGAATATCTTCTATCAGGTGTATAAGCACCTCTGTATCAGTATCACTATCAAATTTAAAGCCGCGTTTCATCAGCTCACTCTTAAGCGGAGCGTAATTTTCGATAATCCCATTGTGAATAATGGCCAGATTTTTTGAGTAAGAAAAATGGGGATGGGCATTAATATCATTGGGTTCTCCATGCGTAGCCCAACGGGTATGTGCAATGCCAATGGTGCCGCTTAGATCAATGCCCTCCAGTGCCATTTCTAAATCGGCAACTTTACCTTTGTTCTTATACAGTTTAAGTTCGTTGTCCTTTTGAATGGCAATACCTGCACTGTCATAACCACGGTACTCCAGGCGGTGAAGCCCTTTAATCAAAACGGGATAGGCCTGACGCGGCCCTATATAAGCTACAATTCCACACATAATTTTTTTAGTTCAATGGTTATTAAATTCCATGCGTCCAATTAAATTGAGAATCAGCATGTAAACACTTAATATTAACTTCGGTTCATTTGTAATCCTTAAATTAACGAAACGGTTCGGCTAATAATGACATATGGTAATAAAAGCGCGGGATGCTTCGGAAAAGATAGAGTATTGTATGCCCCTATTGCACAACAAAAGTAACATTAAATCCCAAAAGCAATAACATTGAGTTCATTTACCGGCTTAACCGGGGTTTACAATCCGGTCATGGAATAATAGATTTTTAATTTTAAAGCCGATGTTTCGCTTCCGGGGCCGTACAATACTACCCGGTTGCTGTTTAGAGCAGCGCCTGAAACAATCAAAGTCAACCCATAATCCGGCTTTTCAGGATGCATCATCCTTTCCTGTACATACTTGGTAATTCTGAAAAAATACTCCCCCCGCTTTTGATATTGTCCGCCAAAATAGAGGGTATTGTATCTTTCTTCGGGAATGACGTGTTCTCCTGTATCGCTGTACATGCGTAAGGAAAGCTGAGGCGGCGGTAGAAACATGCTCAGTGGGTCGGCATTGGTAAAAACCAGCATGGCTTCATTTATTGCCATCTTTTCTTTTTCAGGGATGTTATTGATGTAGGGTATCCGAAGATTAACCCGGGTACCTGCCATGGCCTGTAAAAAAAGCTTTTGTTCTCCGGCCAGAGTATCTCCCTGAAGCTGCTGTTTAAGCAGTGGAGTGGCTGAGGAGTAATCGTGGTTGTAATGATTAAATTTAATAACATTTTCAGTTATCAAAAAGCTCACCTTAGCCGCTGTATCACTATTATTGTGGTAATACAACTGTAATTTTGATTCTGCATGCAACAAATTAAAATAAAGCATGGAACCCATGCCGGTAGTTGCGTCAGGGTCGGCTTCCAGATAAAGCCCTTTAAACACCTCCATGAAAAAATTGTTGGCAGAAAGCGTAGTTTCATCAGCAGTAATAAATTTTTGCATGAATTCATAGCTGAGCGGTATACGCAGCATGGCCGGCAGCTTTTTGGTCGTATCCGGTTTAAAATTGGGCACAAAAGTAATATCGCCGATGGGGTTGGATTTAATCCGGCAGGTGTCGTTTGAGTAATATTTCTTTTCCGGGTCGGGCTTTTCATCCAGTTCGTAAACCCGTATCCGATGAGGCGAAAGTGTATCACCATATCGTCCGGCATACACCAGCGTAAGAAACATAGAATCGCCAACGGCTCCTTCTCCAAATTTAAAGTTGCTGCTGCTAAGCCGGTATTGGGTATACAGGGATGCGCTCACCTTACCAAAGGTAGTATCGTTCATATAACCCAGCAAATTAACAGCAAGTACGTCTGTACGCAAAGGTTTTTCTGAAATAGTGTATGCTTGAACAGTAAGGGTGTCAGTAAAGCCCATATCAAGACGATCTCCGCCAGGCAGCAGATCAAGTCCAACAAAATCGGGCTCTTTATTACATGAAAATACCAACAACAGCAGGCTTGCTATAAAAAAAGCAAATAAAGATTTGTTTCTATGCACGTTAAGTAATCGTTACAGTATATAAAAGAAGTGATGCAAGATTAATACTTATTCTTTTACCTTAGCCTATTTTTCCATGATTTTATCATAAAAATTGTTATAAACATCCACAAACCTGTCCAGGCTCTGGTAGGGCAGCAAAGGTTTTCCGCTCGCCTCAGCATAATCCAATAATTCCGGATTTACGGATTCAGTCCCAATGATGATGCCGTCGCTATAATCAATAGCTGACTTCATTAAGCTAAGATAGGAGGGCTTTTTGTAGTGTTTTAGGTCTTTGTTGGTGATACCATCCAGTTTAATTTTGGTCATTGCATCCTTGTTCAGCATCTCTTCAAAATCGTCGTCATAAATGGAAAGCACCACTTTTGAATCGCTGAATAAAGGATTATCGCGGTAAGCCCGTTTAATATAGAGCGGCACCAGGCTGGTCATCCATCCATGGCAATGCACCAGGTCAGGCGCCCAACCCAGCTTTTTCACGGTTTCGATTACACCACGCGAAAAAAATACAGCACGTTCGTCGTTGTCTTTGTAAAATTTGTTGCTCTTATCCCGGAACATAAACTTCCGCTGAAAATAGTCGTCATTATCAATAAAATAAATTTGCATGCGCGCCGACTGAATGGAGGCAACTTTAATAATGAGCGGGTGATCCGTTTCATCAATGATTAGATTCATGCCTGAAAGTCTGATAACTTCATGCAGTTGATTTCTTCTCTCGTTGATATGCCCAAATCGCGGCATAAATGTTCGTATTTCACGTCCCCTTTCCTGAATTCCCTGAGGCAGGTGACGGCCAATATAACCCATCTGACTATCCTTTAAATAAGGAATAATCTCCTGAGATACAAAAAGTATCCTGGACTTTTCCATAACTAGTAAATTTAAAACAATTTGCAAATTTAACGAATATAATCGAATTTTTTATAACAATATGAGTTTAAAGCTGGTGCAAATCAAATAAAAGCTTAAATTGCCGGCGCCACTTTTTGATAAAAATTAACATATAATATTAACTATCAATACATTAAAAGTTATGTCCTTTCCATTGGAGCCACCACATCCCCAATTAATCTATAACAATGAGCCGCATCTGCCGGCAGCCTTATTTAAAATGATTCTAAGTTAACCAACTGATTTCAACATTCTTATATAAATTTTGTGGGCAAAAAATTTTTAACTTTCCATTAAATAAATAAATTTGCCGCACTTTAAGAACCGGCACCAGATTATCCTGATAGGCTGGCAGTGGAATCAAGCTGTTATGAATCTGATCTTTAGCAAAAAAATGAATAAAATTGCAGAACACCC